>VGZI01000006.1 GCA_016872605.1 Planctomycetota bacterium | reverse complement strand
TAATCTCTCCGCTGATCATGATGGCGTCCTCCGAGCGATCGATCGGACGAGGGTGATAATAGAAATGGGCGCGCTTGATTGCAACCCGAGCACGTGGCGAGAAGCGAGTGGCGAGAAGCGAGTGGCAAGATCCTCGCACTTGCTTGCGCGGCGTGCTCTCCATAATGCACTCTCAGAGGCTACACCCATGAAACAACTCACCGTCGTCGTTCGTCCGATCACTGCCGAGGCGGTTCTGAAGGTCGTCAGCGAACTCGACATCAACGCTTGTCTTGTGCAGGAAGCCAAGGGTTACAGCCGGCAGAAAGATTATCTCGAACGCTATCGCGGTAGCGAGTACAGCATGGCATTTCTGCCCAAAGTCGAGATCACCATCTGGGTCGCCGACGCGCACGTCCTGGAAGTCGAAGAAAAGATCATGAAAGTCGCTCGCACGGGCCGCATCGGAGACGGCAAGATGCTCGTTGTCGACGTTGGCTGGCCCGGCGCCATGGAGTTTTGACACTGTCGCCAATTACTCTGTGTCTTCTGGCGCGACACCCGAGGCTCGCTCGGCGGTTTGCCGCGAGCGAAGTTTACGACATCGCAAGGCTCCTCACGCGCAAGGCCGCCGGCAACAACTCGATCTCCAGTTCATGCACGCCCTCGCCGGGTAAACAGAACAACTCCCCATCGGTATGGGCGATCAACGGCGTCGCCGACGCGATCCGCACGCGCCGGCATTGCCCCTGACGGACTTTCGGATACTCCTCGGGCGGACCGAGCAATGCTAATCGCGGCAAGAACTTCAAGATCTCCCACCGTGACAGGTCGGCCGCGTGCACGAAGTCGATCAGGCCGTCATCGACCTCGGCCTTCGGCGCCAGCACGAATCCGCCTTCGCGCTTGCCGATCAGCGCCGTGAACAACAGCGTCGGCACAGTCCACGCCGCCTCATCGTCGATACGCAGCGTCATCTGGGGAACGCTGTAGTGGTAATACATCGCGCGAATGGCGGCGAGTCCGTACAAGAACACGCCTTGGAGTCGCTGAATGCGCCGTGCTTCCCACGTGACGAAGCCGTTGAAGCCGATGCCCAGGCAGCAGCCGAAGTATTCGAGCTTGCCACAGGGCGTTCGAACGATGCCGACATCGACGCGGCGTTCCGGCGGCGAATCGTCGAGACCAAGGCTGAAGGCATAGTCGTTGGCGGAGCCGATCGGCACGATGGCATAGCGGACGTCGGGATTGCCGGCGCGCATCAGTCCGTTGAGGACTTCATGTGCGGTGCCATCCCCTCCGGCCGCGGCGACGACGGAAAAGCCCTCGGCGACCGCCTGCTGGGCCAGGTCGACCGCGTGGCCGGTATGTTCGGTCGGTCGAAAGGCGACGTGCGGGCCCCAGTTCTTGCGAATCTGCGCGAGCCTTGCTCGTCCCCGGTTCTTTCCGGCGGCGGGGTTGAAGATCACGCATAAGTCGCGAGACTGCATCCGAACCTGCGCGCGGGTTATTGGCGTCACTGTTCGTATCATTGTACGAGGGGCACGTTGAAAACGCGCCCCACACACGGGAGCTTCTTCGTGACCTTTGACGGCATCCTGGTCATCGACAAACCGAGCGGCGCCACTTCGCGCGACGTCGTCAATCGCGCGCTCCGCTGGTTCGGTCGCCGCACGCCGATCGGCCATGCCGGCACGCTCGATCCGCTCGCCACCGGCGTGCTCGTGCTGTGCGTCGGCTCGGCGACGCGGCTCATCGAGTACATCCAGCAGATGCCGAAAACGTATCAGGCGCGCATCGTCCTAGGCGCGACGAGCGACACCGACGACGCCAACGGTACCATCACGCCGACGCTCAACGCCACGTCGCCGACGCGAATACAGCTCGACCTCGCGCTCGGCGCCTTGGTCGGAACCATCGAGCAGGTTCCGCCGGCGTTCTCCGCGGCGAAGGTCACGGGCCGCCGTGCTTACGACCTGGCGCGCCAGGGAAAAGCGTTCGAGCTGAAACCGCGAACTGTTACCATTCACAGCATCGACGTCATAGGGTTTGCGTATCCGGAGTTGGAAATCGTCGTCCGCTGCGGCAAGGGCACGTACATTCGCTCGATCGCGCGCGACCTCGGCCGGTCGCTCGGCTGCGGCGGGCACATCGCCACGCTGCGCCGAAGAACGATCGGCTGGTTCACCGAAACCGAGGCGACCGCTATCGATATCGACTCGGCCACGGCGTGCGAGCGTCTCGTGCCGGCGTGGCACGCGATTCAGGATTTCCCGCCGGCGATAGTTTCAGATGACGAAGCGACGATGCTGCTCGAAGGCCGGCGAATCACGCACTCCGCAGCGCTCCGCACCGACGCGGACCTCTTCGCCGTCGTGAACAATGCGGGAAACACCGTCGCCGTGGTTAAAGCGATCGAGGGCATGCTCCAGCCCATTAAGGTGCTTGTCCGAGCCTGAGCGCCAGCGAAGGGCAAACCGGGGCCGCCCTTCGCCAGCGCTCAGGCTCGGACTGATTGGCCAGCTACCCCAGATTCACATCGGGCCTTCGTCGATTCGGCAAAATCGCTTTTGTCGGCATTTCCGGTCAACTTTGCCAAGCCCAACATTCGATGAAAGAGACAACGGACTCGGCATCGACTGCCGACCGCCTGGATTGGCGCTCCGATGAGCGTGAGACGCCAATGGGATGGGCTTCGGATGCGTCTGAAAAATCGCGGCTTGCGATGGATGGTGCTGGCGATGTGGGGAGCGTTGTTCCTCATCGCGTCGGGCTGTCGGCTCTTTCCGCCTGCGGAAACTGTCTATCGTGGGCACAATGCGGACAACCCTCGGCCGGCGGACAGGCCGAAACTGCTGCCGGCTTTTGAAAAGCCGAAGTTCCTGGCGCCGGTCGAAGCCAAGCCCGCCCTACCGAAGCCGATCCCCATCAGTCTCGACACCGTGCTGCGCATGGCCCAGGATCAGAATGGCCAAGTGCGTATCGCTCGGCTCCGCCTCGATGATGCGGCCCGCGACCATCACGCCGCCGCACGCCATTGGCTGCCCGACATCTCCGTCGGCATCGCCGCCTATCGACACGACGGCGGCATTCAAGACTTCGATGGCAACCTACTGCGCACTCGATTCACGAACGCCTTGGCCGGGCTCGAACTCGCCGGCAAATACGACTGGAAGGAACACCTTTACCGTCGTGTCGAAGCGGAACGCCGCGTGTGGCAGCAAAAAGGCGAGCTCAGCAAGCTCACCAGCGAGACGCTGCTCGACGCCACGTCCACCTACATCGGTCTGCTCGCGGCACGGTCCGGCATTGCCGTCTCCGTCGAACTGGAAGTCCGCCTCAAGGACCTGCTCGATCAAAGCAAGAAGCTCGCCAAGCTCGATCCGGGTTTGCAGATCGAGGTCAGCTCGATCGAGCGGGAGATGATGGCTCAGAACGTGCTTACCGTCAAGCTGCGCGAGGCGCATAAGGCCGCCACCGCCAAGCTCGCCTATCTGCTCGGCCTCGATCCGTGCTGCCAATTTCTTGTCGTTGATGGAAAGCTGATGCCGATCAACATCACCGACGGTAATCAGCCGGTGCAGAAGCTGGTCGACCAGGCATTGTCGCGAGGCCCCGGCGTGCGCGAGCTCGAAGGGCTCCTGCACGCGGTCGAATCCGCTCGTAACGCCAACTACGGGCTCAACCACTGGATGCCTAGCGTGGAAGTCAGCCTTATCGAAGGCGGCTTCGGCGCGGCCTCGGGCAGTCGCAGCCTCGATTGGGCCAATCGCCTCGATTTCGGCATTCGTTTGCGTTACAACCTCACCGACATCGGCTTCTCCAAGCACAAACGCCGGCAGGCCGACAGCAACATCGAGCAAGTCCAGCTCAGCGTGCAGGAGCTTCGCGCCAAGCTGACGCTCGGCGTGCAGGAAGCGCGTGACGCCATCCACAGCGGCCTCGAACAGGTCACCTTGGCCGACAAGCACATCCGCTACGCCGAGGAATCGCACAAGCTCTCGGACACGCGTTTCCGCGAAGGCATCAAAGGCCGATCGGCCACCGAAGTGCTGGTTGCGTTGCGTTCCCTCGGCGGCGCCCGGCTCGAGTTCATCCAAGCCGTCCGCGAGCTCAACCGCGCTCAACTCCGCCTCTTCATCCTCGTCGGCTCGACAGAGCCGGAATGCTCGAACTGACCGTCACCCCGCCCCGGACTCGTTCGAACCAACGCGTAACGAATTTTTCCTGCAGGGCGTCATCACCGACGATCCTCCCCGGACTCGTTATCCTCGCACTGCTCACTTGCGAATTACAACGCGTTTTTCCTGCCCGCAATGCTGAAGCGTCGACATTAAAGGTGGCCGCGTTACGCCAACAACTCGCGAATCGGTCTTCCGCCATGCGATATCGGCACGGGCCGACCGGCGCGGTCGGGGACAGGGTAGTCGGGGTCGATACCGAGGATTTCGTAAATGGTCGCGCAGATGTCGGCGGGACTTACTGGCCGATCCTTCACATAAGCGGCTTGATTGTCCGATTCGCCGACGACCGTGCCGCCGCGAATGCCGGCCCCTGCGAACCACATGCCGTAACAGTAGGTCCAGTGATCGCGTCCGGCGTTGCCGTTGATCCGCGGCGTTCTGCCCATTTCGCTCATCACCACGACCAGGGTTTCGTCGAGCAGGCCTCGCGTTTCGAGATCTTCGAGCAGCGCCTGCTGAACGCGATCGAACTCGGGAAGGTTAACGTCCTTGAGGATGGCGAAGTTGCGCGTGTGCGTGTCCCAGCTGTCGTAGTTGATCTGCACGCGGTCCCAGAAGAGGTCCCACGTCACGTTGACGAAACGCACATCGCGCTCGACGAGCCGACGCGCGATCATCGAGCAGTTGCCAAAGAGCGTTCGGCCATAGCGATCGCGCAAGCGCGGATCCTCTAGCGAGAGATCGAAAGCGGAGCGGACATCATTGGAGGTGAGCAGATTGAAGGCCCGGCGCTGGGTGCGGTTGAAGTTGTCAATGCCGGGCTGAGCGTCGAGCGGGCGCAGGTTGTCGTCGATCTGCTGCATAAGCGTGCGGCGATCGTGCAGGCGGTCGATAGTGACGCCGGGAGCGAGCGTGTTTTCGGGCAGGCGCGGTTCGCCCAAGACGGTGACCGGTCGGCCGGGGGCAGGCGTCGGGCTGTTCGGATCGCGATGAGGCATCACCTCGGTGTAGAGCGCCTCGTAGCGCTGGCCGAGGAATCCGGAGTACGGGCCAGGGCGGCGGATCGCTTGGCCCCAGCCGAGGTAGCACGGCATGTAGACGTAATCGGGCAGGTCGCGCAGATGGCGTCCGTCCTTGACGCTTCCGGCTCGTAGGTACTCGGCGACCGAGCCCATGCTCGGCGGATAGGTGTCGCGCGTCACCGTGTTGTCGAGCAGCTGCTCCAGGCCCGTGTAGCTCGGCAAGGTGTTGTGGCAGCCGGCGCGATGATTCAGCGAACGCACCAGGGCAATCTTGTGCATCCAACGGCTCATCTTCGGCAGGTACTCGCCGATGCGGATGCCCGGAACATTGGTCGCGATCGGATTGAACTCGCCGCGGATTTCGCTCGGCGCGTTCGGCTTGAGGTCGATCATATCCTGCGTCGCCGCCCCTCCCAGGAGGTACAGCATGATGACGCTTTTGGCGCGGCCACGCCGGCGCTCTGACGTCGGCATTGCGTTCGCCGCCAAGCCGCTGAGCCCCAAGCCGCAGGCGGCGGTCAGCGTCTCGCGGCGGGTCCATCCCGCACACGTCTTTCGCGGTGAGCCGAGCAATGTCAACATGGCGGAGTCCTCGCGGTTGGCCGTTTGCTGCTTAGCGGTGGCACGGCGCCTCGCGAGCGCTAAGCCGCAAGCGGCCGGAGCATTGCGGGGGGAGTGCTGAATATGATAAAGTAATCTTCGGCGAATAGGAAGCGGAAAATCGAATCCGAGGCGAAATACAAGAGTAGCCGCGAAAAAACGCAAAAGACGCAATAGAAATCCGGTGCGAATACTCTTGCGTCTGTTTGCGTTATTTTGCGGCGAATTCTCACTTCCTGGCGACCTTCGCGGTCGGCGGGGCGATGCCGGTCCAGAGTTGCACGTTGAAGCTGGAGCCGTTCGAATAACCGACGTACCAGGCGCCGTCACTGCGTTGGCCGAGGAAGTCGGCTCGGCCGTCGCCGTCGACGTCGCCGAAGCTGATCGAGGTCCAGGTGGCGGTCGGGTCGAGTTGCGCCCAGAGCTTGGTGTCGAAGCTTGAACCGGTGGACAGACCGGTGAAGATCATGCCGTTGGAGAGCACGCCGGTGACGTCGATCTTGCCGTCGCGATTGAAGTCGCCGATCGCCAGCCTGCGCCAGTAGGAGGCCGGGCCCCAGAAGGAATAGGTGGAGGCCGCGGCAAAGCTCGAACCGTTCGACACGCTGACCGACCAGGCGCCGGCGGCGCTGAAGCCGATGAGGTCGGTCTTGCCATCGCCGTTGAAATCGCCGGCCTGGAATAGAGTCCAGGTCGTCGGCTTGGCCCAAGCTCCCCATTGCTGATTAACGATGCTGCCATCGGCCTGCTTCAAATTTACCCAGACGGCGCCGTCGGGATTGACGAAGGCGGTGTCTTGAATCTTGTCGCCGTTGAAATCGCCGATGACGCGGTAAACGGACGGCGAGGCCAGGACGTTGACGCGGAAGCTGGCGGTGGACGTGGCTGTACCGTCGGACGCGGTGACTTGGACGTCGAACCCGCCGACGAAGTCGGCCGAGGCGTGAATCATGAGCTGATTGCCGACGACGGCGAGCGACGCCGGGGCCTTGGCGTAGGTTCCGATGATCTTGGCACTCCAGGTGATCGGATCGTTCTGGGCGTCGGTCGCGCTCAGCGTGATACGCTGGCTCTGATGGGCGTAAACGCTCGGACTCGTCAGCGTGGCGATTTGCGGCGGCGTGTTCTGATTGATCGCCACGGTGAACGTCCGAGTCGTCGAGAGCTTGCCATCGCTGGCGACGATTTGAATTTGATAGCTTCCAACCGCGCCCGCCGGGGCTTGAATCATGAGCTGATTGCCGGTGACTGTCAGTGTCAAATTGGCTGGCGCCTGGGCGTTCCAAAGCAGGCTCGGGTCGGAATAGACACGGGCGTCGAGCGTCGAGATCAACGCGGACGGTTGCATCGTCGTCGTCATTGAGCCGGTCCACTTGCGCAATTGTCCGCTCGGCAACAGGCAGTACCAGGTTCCGCTGGTGCTGCTCAGCCACTTCTCGTTCTGGCCCCAAATGTTCGCGTAGTAATTGCCGAGATACTTGAATGCAAATTGCTGCTTGAGCTGGAACGCCTGTCCCGTGGTCGAACTGATGACATTGGCGGACCAGGCGATCGGATCGCCGTCAGCGTCGCTGCCCTGCAGAGTGAGGCGAAGCGTCCCGCCCGGCGCCATCGATTGGTTGGCGATCGAGGACACGCTGGGCGCGGAGTTGCCTCCGGTCCCGATCGCGGCCAAAGCGGCGCCGACGTCAAGGCGTTTGAAGGTCAACCCGGTGTTGGTGACGTTGTCGTTCTCATCGTCGCCGTCGACGACATTGCTTCCAGTCTGTTTCATGAGAGCGACGATCGTATCCTGATTGGCAGTCAGCTTCATCGCGTCCATCGCTTGATGGATGAGCACGGAAGCGCCGGCGACGACCGGGGCAGCCATCGACGTGCCGGCCATCAGCTTCCACGTGTTGTTCAGATAGGTACTGTTGATCATCGCGCCGGGCGCCATGATTGTGAGAGCCGAGCCCCGCTGCGAGAAGCTGGCGATGCGGTCGGGCGCCGTCGTGATGTCGCGTGCGCCCGAGGCCCAGGCCACCGCTCCGAAATCGCCGTTATACACCGCGCCGACCGAAACGACCTGCTGGCTGATGGCCGGGTAATCGAGCCCCGCGGCGCTTTTGTAGGTGTAAAAGCTATTCCCCGCGGCGACCGATATGAACACGCCGCCGTTCTTCAGCGACGTGAACTCGTCTTCCAGAAACGTATAGGGATTCACCGTGTAGTTGCCCGCGCCGAGCGACATGTTGACGGCGACGATGTTGTACTTGGCGCGGTTGGCGGCGATCCACTGCAACGCCTTCTCGACGTTGCCGAACGTTCCCGAGCCGTCCTTGCCAAGCACCTTCAGCGCGATGAGGTTGACGTCAGGAGCAACGCCGGAGTAGTTGGCGCTGGAGCTGCCGATGATGCCCGCAACATGGGTGCCGTGGCCGTTGTCGTCCATCGGATCGGCATCGTTGTTGACGAAGTCCCAGCCGGCCACTACGCGCCGCCCGACGCCGAATCCACCGCCCAGACTCGCATGGTTGTAATCAATGCCTGTGTCGATGACGGCGACGCTGTATCCCGTGCCGCGGTACGGCGTGTTGAACGCGCTCGGCAGGCCGATGAGCGAACCGAAGCTGGCGTTGCTGGATGTCGATGCTTGCGTTGTCGGCGTCGGAGTGAAATTGGCCACGCGGACATCGTCCACGCGAAACGTTTGCTGTTGCCACTGTTGATAAAGCGTCGTGCTCGATGGAACGACGCGATCTTCGAGAAGCTCGACCGAGAGTTTGGGGGAAGGCTTTTTGCGTGCAGACCCCTTCGGATCAAGGGCCAGCGCCCACGACCAAATACGGGACCAGATCATGACGGTATTCCTTCGGCAACCTGGCGACCACCATCGCTCTGGCTTGGGGGAGCGCGATGTTGGCCCATGGCTTTGCGTCCCCACGTCGCCGTGGGTTTGCTATTGTCGGGAATCAGTGTTGTACCGATTCTGCCGAAACCATAGCACATGACGAGTGGGCAAGCAAATCCGACTTAGCCGACTTTGCGCCCGCCCGTCCGTACCCGGTGGCGACGATTTTGCGTGAAATGCCGACGCAGATAGGCGCCGGTTGCAATCCGATGCGGTTCTTTCGCGTCCTGCTCGCCGCGAGTATTGTACAGATGCACCCTGGTGGAGATGCTCTCGAAATGTCAATTTTTTCGAAAAGTACATGTGAAATGTCGGGGATGAGCGCCACCAATTCCTGCGTTCGAATCACCTTCGCTGCCGCAGGATTTCGCTTCGCTCATCTCTGCACTTCGGACGATTTTTCCCTTTTGGCGCTGGCGTTTGCCCTTGGCAACGGGTATGCTGAAACCACATCTTGCGGAGGCATTACTATGCGCATGTGCTTTCTGTTGACCGTCCTCGTGGCCGCTCCGATTCGGGAGCCGACCGATCCGCCCAAGCCGCCCCAAGCCGTGCTTCATGGCGATTGGCTGTGCACGATGGTCAACAAGAATCCGTCGATCGAACGCAACATGATCTTTCGCATCACGCCGACCGAGACGTTCTTCATCATCAACGGAGCGGTCAGCCAGGGCGACGGCCTGACCGCGACGTACAAGGCGGACATGACGCAGAACCCGATTGCCATCGACTTTTTCCCGCGCTCGCGTGGCGGCAAGATGCCGGGGATCATCCGAATCGAAGGCGACGTTCTCATCCTCGGCCTGCGCACCGCCGGCGGCGACAAACGCCCCACCGACTTCAGCAACGCCGACCTGGTCGCTCACTACAAACGCGTTCGCTGATCGACTCCACATGCGCTGCGACTTTGCCTCAAAGCGTCGCGCCCAGGAGATCTCACCATGAATGCCGTGCTGACGCTTGTACTTTTTACGATCGCCGCTCCGGAGCGTAAACCGCTGGCCCCCTCGGAAGAGACGCCGCCGTCCGTTCATCAGCAAATCCTCGGTGAATGGAAACTCGTCTCCGCAGTCATCGGCGGAAAAAGCGAAATCGCCAATCGACCCAAGGACACCATCCTGACTTTCGAACGGAAAGTCATCCACGTGCGCGAGGACGGAATCCAACGTCCCAACGATGACGCGGCCTATGCCCTGGATACAACTAAGGCGATCGTACAGATCGACACCACACCCAAGGACGCGAAAATCCTGGGCATCTTGAAAGTCGAGGGCGACCGCTTGACGCTCTGCTTTTCGCTCGGATCCGCACGCCCGGCCAGCTTCGCCTCCCCCGCAGGCAGCAGCGTATCTCTCTACCAGTTCCAGCGCATCAAACGGTAGCCGCCATGCAGATTCACGGCAACAGCTTTCTCGTCAGCGGCGGCGCCTCCGGACTCGGCGCGGCATGCGTGCGCATGCTGGCATCGGCGGGAGGCAACGTCGTCATTGCCGACATCAACCGTAGCGCGGGAGATACTCTCGCCGCGGAACTCGGCGGCACGGTTCGCTTCGCCAGCACCGATGTGACCGACGAGGCCAGCGTGCAATCCGCCGTCCATCTCGCGACGGAGTCGTTCGGGACGCTGCACGGTTGCATCCAGTGCGCCGGAATCGCATTGGCCGAGAAAGTTCATGGCAAAAGCGGACCGACGCCGATGGTGGGATTCCTCAAGACGATTCAGATCAATCTCGTCGGCACATACAACGTCGTGCGACTCGCCAGCGCCGCCATGATGCAAAATTCCCCGAACCCGGCCGGGGAGCGCGGCGTCGTCATCAATACCGCTTCGGTCGCGGCGTACGACGGCCAAATCGGCCAGGCGGCGTACGCGGCATCCAAAGGCGGCATCGTCAGCATGACGCTCCCCTTGGCGCGCGAGTTCGCCCGCTTCGGCATCCGCGTGATGACGATCGCCCCGGGCATCTTCGACACGCCACTATTGGCCGCCCTGCCGGAGCCTGCACGCCAATCGCTCGCTCAGCAAGTGCCGTTTCCGCAGCGCTTGGGACGTCCTGAGGAGTTCGCCGCGCTCGCCCGGCACATCATCGAAAACGAAATGCTCAACGGCGAAGTCATCCGCCTCGACGGCGCCATCCGCATGGCCCCGAAATAAACTCCCCTCTCCCCGCGGGAGAGGGGTTGGGGGTGAGGGAGCGACCCGCGAAACGCATGATTGACTGCCCTCACCCCAGCCCCTCTCCCGGAGGGAGAGGGGCTCCGAATCGAGGACAGGCAATGTACGAAACCTTCGAACACACCGCCGATCTGGGCTTGCGCATTCGCGCCGCCGATCTCGATACGCTCTTTGTCGACGCCGCCCATTGTCTATTGTCCGCCATCGTCGAAGACGCGGCGACGATCAAGCCGACCCAGAAAATCGACGTGAACATCGCCGGCGAAGAGTTGGAGTTTCTCCTGTTCGATTGGCTGCGCGAGCTTCTTTACCATTTCGATGCTGAGCATCTGCTCTTCGGCAGATTCGAAGCGCACGTGACCGACGCCGGTCTGACCGCCGCCGCCTGGGGTGAACCGCTCGACCGCAGCCGGCACACGCTGGAACACGAAGTCAAAGCAATCACCTACCATGGCCTGCGTGTCGAAAAAGTCGGCAACGAATGGATTGCGGAGGTGATCGTCGATATTTGAGCCTTCGCGCAATGTAGGGACAGGCTGCTAGCTTGTCCTGGAAGGGGCACGGGCAATTCGAGCGCTCCGGGACAAGCCAGCAGCTTGTCCCTACGTAGTCTCAACTGCTGCGCAAGGATGGACCTCCGGCCGCGTTCTAAGGTATAATGTTTCGTGAGTTGGGCTCCGGAGGGCTATTGCATGCTCGGGTACGTCGTCAGATCAATCGCCTCTCTTATTTCAACGCTCATTCAATCGCGGATCACCGGCATCGCCGGGATCATCGCAATCGCGACAGGCGTTGTCGTATTCACCTCGACAACGGAACCGCCGTCCCTGCACGCCGCGGCGGTCCAAGGCGGGAAATCAATCGACGCACCCGACCTCGTCGGCGGCACCGACTGGCTCAACACCGATAAACCCATCAATCTCGCGCAGCTTCGTGGCCGTATCGTCTTGCTCGACTTCTGGACCCTCTGCTGCATCAACTGTATCCATACGCTTCCCGATCTCGCCAAGCTCGAGGCCCGCTATCCCGGCGTGTTGGTCGTCATCGGCATCCATTCGCCGAAATTCGAGAACGAGAAGAAGACGGCAAGCGTGCTGAAAGCCGTTCTGCGCTACGAGATCAAGCATCCCGTCATCAACGACGCCGACCGCAAGCTCTGGAACGCCTATGGCGTCAACCACTGGCCCACCCTCGTCCTGATCGATCCCGACGGCAAGGTCCGGGGCATTGCGAAAGGAGAGGGCAACTACGCCGTTGCCGAGCGCGACATCAAACTGCTCATCAAGGAGTACACAGCCAAGGGGACGCTGAAAAAGGACCCGATCGCGTTCCAACTCTCCGACGAGAAACCCGCGCCGCTCTGCTTCCCCGGCCGCGTGCTCGCCGACGCCAAGTCGAAACGGCTGTTCATTGCCGACAGCACCAATCATCGCATCGTCATCACCGATCTTGACGGCAAGAAACTGGCGATCGCCGGCAGCGGCAAAGAAGGCCTGAAGGACGGCCCGTACGCCGACGCTCAGTTCAGCGACCCGCAAGGCATGTGCCTTGACGGCGACACGCTTTACGTCGCCGACCGCAAGAACCATGCGATCCGCGCGCTCGATCTCAAGAAGGAAACCGTCAAGCGCGTCGCGGGCACGGGGGAGAATAACCCGGCCTGGTTCGGCAAGCCCGGAACCAGCAACCCGGCCCGCACCTACCGCCTGAGCAGCCCCTGGGACGTGCTCCTGGTCAACAAACGCATCTACATCGCCATGGCGGGCCGCAACCAAATCTGGATCTTCGACCCGGCCAAGGAAACCGTCGGCGCTTACGCCGGCACCGGCTACGAAGAAATCGTCGACGGCACCCTGGCCAAATCGTGCTTCGCCCAGCCCTCCGGCCTCGCCACCGACGGCAAACGCCTCTACGTCGCCGACTGCGAAACGAGCTCCATCCGTTCCGTGCCCCTCCTCGGCGACACCGGCAGCGTCACCACCGTCGTCGGCAAAGGGCTCTTCGACTTCGGCGACGTCGACGGCGTCGGCCCTCAAGTCCGCCTCCAGCACGCGCTCGCCGTCGTCCATCACGACGGCAAGCTCTACGTCGCCGACACCTACAACAACAAGATCAAAGTGCTCGATCCCGCCAAACGCAACTGTTACACGTACGCAGGCGGCGAGAAGGAACTCGACGAGCCCGGCGGGCTGAGTATCGCTGCCGGCAAGCTCTACGTCGCCGACACCAACAACCATCGCATCCAGGTCATCGACATGAAGTCGCGCGACATCACGACGCTGAACCTCCAAGGCGTCGACCCCATCCGCCGAGCCACCAGCGTTGGCGTACCTCAGAAGAAGTGACGCTCTCCGCGTGGCGCGGTCTCCCGACCGGGTTACCTACCCGACGTGAATCGTCACAGTCATTGTGACAGTCGTGATGCCGTCGCTGTCGAGGATGTACACGAAGCTGCCGTCCGCTTCAACGGTGATGTGGCCATGCTCGGCGGCGATCTCGTTGCCGACGGCTTCCGGGTCCTCGTTGACGGCGACGATCGTCAGTGTGTCGTCGTCCTCATCGTCGGCATAGGCCAAGAGAAAGAAAAAGCGCCAGGATTAAGTTAAGTAATATTACGTATACGATCATCATCAAAAAAGGGTCCTGATACCTTTTCCCTTTCCGATGCAGCGTGTGGTGCAAATCACACGAGCGGTTTTTCGTTGTCCGCGTTACCTGAGCCAGCGATCCTGACGGTAAGCCGGGAAAGTCGGCGAGAGTTTTCGGGATGTAACGGCTTTGACTAGATGCGCGCGAATACCGGTGGTGCGGAAAGGGATGATGGGGTCTGTGGCCACAGCCGATGGTTTTACGAGAGGCGTTGCGCCAGGGTTTGGCCAATTTGCCTCGATTACCAGCGGAGTTGCCATGAAGCGGACAAGCGTTTGGCTGGCGTTGGGAATGGTGCTCATGGGAGCGTCGGCAGGGTTTGGGCAGACGCCGTTTGGCTATCCGATGCACCCGGCGATGCCGCGAGCGCCGTATCCGCCTGGGTATCCGTATGCGATGCCGCCTTATGCACCGTTGCCCCCCGGTGCGCCTTTGCCGCCGGGTGCGCCGAGCGCGCCGGGTTGGCCTGGCGCGTCGGTTCCGCCGGGGATGCCGTACGTCGTGGCGCCGATGCCGACGTACTCCGGCCCCGGGCCCATGCGTGACGCCGGAGAGCCCTACTTGGTGCAGCCCGACGGCCCGCGCTCGAATGGATCGCGATTGCCCGGCGGCTCGGAGCCGAAGAAAAAGCTGACCGAGCGCATTGCCGATTTTGTGAACGACCCTCGCGATGCCGAGCCTTACGCTCTCTATGAGGGCCGGCGCTATCCCGCCGAGGCGAAGAACGACAACACGCAGATTTGGGTGCAGGCAAGCTATATCCACTGGTGGGTGCGCCGCGACAATTCGCCGGCGCTCGTGACCACCGGTGATCCAGCCAATCCGCTGGCCGGGCGTCTTGACCAGCCGGACACGGTTGTATTGCTCGGCAATAATACCAAGGTTTCACCGGATGAACTGTCGGGCATCCATGCGACCGTCGGCATGTGGCTCGATCAAGAACGCCTGCAATCGCTCGAGGTCACCGGCTTTTGGCTCGGCAAGGCGAACCGAGGGTACAGCTTCGAGGGAGACGCCAACGGCATTCCCCCATTCGGGCAACCGGTCGTCAGCCCGGACGGCCAGGAGCGTGTGCTTCTCTTCTCCGCCCCCAATATCCTCTCCGGCCGACTCGACGTGCACGCCGGCCTCGACTTCCACGGCCTGGAGCTCAACTTTGCTCGCAACCTCCTGCGTCTTGACAGTTGCTCGGTCGACACGATCGTCGGCGCCCGTTACATGTACCTGAACGATTTTCTGACCATGAACCAAAACTTTACCGTGCTGCCCGCTGCCGGCAACGTGCGCTTCGCCGGCAATCCACAGCCGCCCGGCACCAACTTTGTCCTGGCCGACTCGTTCAACATGACCAATCGCTTCTACGGCGGCACGATCGGCGCTCGCGTCAACGTGACGCACGGACGATTGATCGCGACGGCCGTCGCCAAACTCAGCCTGGGCGCCACCGCCCACGTCGCCGTCATCGACGGGACCACGAGCGTCGGCGCCAACACCGCAACCGGCGGCTCATTGGCCCAGGCCAGCAATATCGGCAGATTCACCAACTCCGACTTCTCGGTCGTGCCGGAGTTTTCCATAACGCTCGGCTACTACCTGACGCCGCGCGTCCGCATGATGGTCGGCTACAACTTCATCGACTGGAGCCGAACCTGGCGTGCGGCCAGCCAAGTCGATCGCGTCCTCGATGCACGGCAAGCTCCCAGCACGGACCCGTTCATTCCAGGTTTCGTGGGCACTCGTCCTTCGTTCGCCGCCAGCCGCACCGACTTCTGGGCCCAGGGCATCAGCATAGGGCTGGAACTGAAGTATTGATCGGAAGGCCATCCGCAATCGGCTATCAGCAAGTAGCTATCAGCCAAAGGGACGTAGCACATCTGCGGCGGTGGAAAACAACCTTGTATGTCCGACTGACGGCTGATAGCTTTTTGCTACTTCAAATACCGATCGATAAACTCATACGCCCGCTGCCGGGCCGCCGCAGGAAACGCGTGGGGGCCGGGCGGGTAGAACGCTTGCAGCCGATCGATCGCGCCGTGCAAGCGATAGATCGGCTCGGCTGCTTTGATCACATGACGCACGCCGGAGACGTCGAAGTCGTCATCCCTTTCGGCCGCACACGCCAAGAATGACCGCGGGGCGAACGCGGCCACAATCTCCTGAAAATCGAACGGCACTTTCTTGGCGTCCGTGCCGAACTCGGTCGCAATGCGTGGCATGTAGCGCGGGCCGACCCAGCTCGGCATGTCGTCCTTGCGAAACGTCGTGAACCCGCAGTTCGACACGATCACCTTAACGCGTGGCTCAAACACGGCAGTGAACATGCCGTTGTGCCCGCCCAGCGAATGCCCGATCACGCCGATGCGTGCCGCGTCGACTTCGGGCAATGTTTCGAGCACGTCGATGGCACGAATGTTGTCCCAGATCGCCTTCATCGAGCCGCTGGCGTAAGCCTTCTTTGCTTTGAAATTGAAAACGTGTTCGCCGAGCGACGGATAATCGGGAACGATCGCAATGTAGCCTCGCTCGGCAAGGTCGAGGGCGTACTTGAGGTCGGGGCTGCCGCGAACACCGGCGGGTTCGTCCTTGCCGAAGTTGGTGGTCTGGTGCAGGCAAAGCATCGCCGGTCGTTTAGCGTCGCGGGGATCCGTCAGGAACAGAATGTAGGCCGGCACGCGATCATCGGGATCGGATTGATAGGTAATTGAACGCAGGGTGAATTTGCCGATGCGTCGTTCGTCGACGACTTTCACATCGACCGGCACTCGCCGGAGCGGACTTGGCAACGGTCCCATAACGCGCTGCAAGTGCGCTACGACGTGCCGCCGGCGAATTTGCCAGTCGTCGAGCGTCTTGATCGGACGATCCTTTCCGTCGCGATCGCGATATGTGCTCAGGTTTGTGTGATCGGAATAGCTCGGCACGAGCAGCAACGACTCGAATCGCGCCACGGGATAGCCAGCCGCGTAGGAGATGACGAAAGCGCCGTTGCTCGTCGGGAAGCGAACCTCGTCGCGGCATTCGAAGTCTGTCGCGCCTTTGCGAACGAGCTTAGACGCGGAGTTCAGGTCGAGGTACTTTTCCGCGACTTCGAAAGTGATCTTGGTGCGATTGCCTAGGGCGTGGCCGCTGTTCGTAAAGATCGTGCCGTCGAGGTCTTTCTTGGCGATCCAGCGTGGCTCGACGTTGAGCCCGGCGCGGCGCATCCAGGCGACCATTTCCTGAGCATGCCGAAAAGGGCACGTCGTGTCGTCGACGCCATGGACAACGATAATTTTCGCGGTGTTGCCAAGCTGCTTCATGACGGCAAGATGATCGGGATTGCCGACGTAGCGAAGCTCTTGGTGATCGAGCGAGAGAAAATACGGTGACTTCGCATCGCGCGAGTAGCGTGCGTTGAGCGCGCTGCCTGGCAAGCCGTAGGCGATGGCGTCCGATAGCCTGGCCATGCCGCACAGGTCGACGATACAGGCGAAGGTGCGCGGGGCGAGCTTGTTGGCCATGAGGGCAACGTTTCCACCGCCCGATCCGCCGGTGGCGTAGATTCGCCCCGGAGCGAATAGACGTTTGCTTTTCTTGAGATTGTCGAAGACGAAATAGACGGCTCGAAGGGCGTCCAGAGCTTGCAGGTAGCCGAAGTCGTACGGTTCGGGGCCTTCAATCGAATCCCTAGGACCGCTCTGAAGGTAGTTAACGCAGAGTGCGATGACGTTGAGCTTGTCGGCGAGTTCGCGCGGGCTGGCGGTGCCGACGCAATCGACGCCGCCCCAGTTGTGCAGCGTCAACATGATACCGGTGTCGTGGTTGACATTGGCAAGCTTGCCGGCGGGATAGTGAACGAGGACGCGAACCGAGCGCTTGCCGGGCCGCAGCGGCCATTCCTGAGCCGGTATCTCGACGGCCCCATCCGTCGCGGGGAGTGTAGGCCAAACGTCCGTCTGAGCGTCGGCCGTGCCGTTGAAAAAACAAACCATCATTGCGGCCACCATCAGGCGACGCACGCATGCCATTGTGATCACCTCAATTTTCTCGTCGGTTGCGAACTTCTTCCGCCAAGGCAACGGGCCAACCCAAAGTCGCCCATGACGAGCCTTCGGCGCTGTAAAACATACTTACGGATACAGAACGAGGTTGTATGCAGAAGTGTGTTTACGGCAGTAGGCGGACTTTTTTGGATCACAAACTGAATCAGGATTTTTGAGGTGAGTCCGGTGTTGATGCGATTCTCGATCTCTACGCTGCTGGCAACTCTTCTTGGTCCATGCGCCATTGCGGCTGACGCGAAGAAAGTCGATTTCGTCCACGACATCGCGCCGATCATCAAGGCACGCTGTGCGGAATGCCATACGAACGGCAAATACAAGGGGAGCGTCTCGTTTGACACGCGCGAGGATTTGCTCAAATCGAAGGCGATCAAGCCAGGCAGGAGTGCCGATAGCGAACTCGTCAAGCGCATCGCGCACCGCGATCCCGACATCCGAATGCCGCCCAAGGGGAAACCGCTTGACGCCAGGGAAATCGCGCTTTTCAAGCGATGGATCGAAGAGGGCGCGGCATGGGAGCCGGGCTACACGTTTAAGGCCAGCACATATGTCGCCCCGCTGAAGCCCCGGCGCATCACGCCGCCGCCCGGTGACGGACATCCGATCGACCGCATCGTCAACGTCTATTACGCCAAACACATGATCGTGCCGCCGAAGATCGTCGATGACGAGACGTTTGCGCGCCGCGTCTATCTTGACCTCCTCGGGCTTTTGCCGGCGCCTGATGAACTTCACGCGTTCGTCAACGGCGCTGGGCCCGACCTGCGCGAGAACCTGGTTCGGAACCTTCTCAAGGAAGACCGCGCCTATGCCGATCATTGGCTGTCCTTCTGGAACGACATGCTCCGCAACGACTACGCCGGCACCGGCTACATCGACGGCGGCCGGAAGCAAATCAGCGCCTGGCTCTACAGCTCGCTCGCCAAGAACAAGCCGTTCGATCAGTTCACGCGCGAACTCATCAGCCCGACGCCCGAATCGGAGGGTTTCGTCCGCGGCATCAAATGGCGAGGCAACGTCAACGCCAGCCAGATCGTCGAGCTGCAATTCGCTCAGAACGTGTCGCAGGTTTTCTTCGGCGCCAATCTGAAGTGTGCTTCGTGCCACGATAGCTTCATTGACCACTGGAAACTCGACGACGCCTACTCGCTCGCCGCGGTCATAGCCGATCAACCGCTCGAAATGCACCGCTGCGACAAAGCGATCGGCACGAAGGCCAGCCCACGCTTCCTCTGGCCCGAACTCGGCTCGATCGACGCCAAGGCTCCGAGAGCGAAACGCCTCGAGCAAGTCGCGGCCCTTGTGACGCATCCAGACAATGGCCGATTCACTCGCACCATCGCCAATCGCATTTGGCAACGAATGATGGGCCGCGGCATCGTGCATCCAGTCGACATGATGGGCACGAAGCCCTGGTCGGAGGATTTGCTCGATTACCTCGCAGTTTACCTGGTCGATCAGAAGTACGACCTGCGCAAGCTGATGGAGCACATCGCGACTTCGCGGACATACCAATCGCGGCCGGCGATCTTGACGAAGGAGCCACTCGGCGAGAACTATGTGTTCCGCGGCCCCGAGTTGCGGCGCCTGTCGGCCGAGCAATTTCTGGACGCCGTATGGATGATGACGAAGACCGGGCCAGGCAAGGCGGCTGCCCCGGTCGGTCTCGTCCCATTCGGCAAAAATGTGCCCTCCGAGCGGCGACGCATCCGTGCCTCGCTTGTCAACGCCGACGCTCTGATGCGTTCGCTCGGCCGGCCCAATCGCGAGCAGGTCGTGACGACGCGGCCCGACCTGCTGACGACATTGCAAGCGCTTGACTTGTCAAACGGGCAAACGTTGACCGATTTGCTGTCGCGCGGGGCCTCGGCATCGCTCAAGGAACACGCCAACGCCGACGCGTTGATCGACGACGTCTATCGGCGAGCCCTTTGTCGCCGACCGACGGCGGCAGAATTGGCGACGGCACGATCCGTGGTCGGCACGCCGATGTCCCAAGACGGCGTCGCGGACTTGCTCTGGGTGATCGTGATGTTGCCTGAGTTTCAGTTGATACGGTAGGATGGAATTTGTTTGGCGTTCACATGGTGCCCTGCGAACGCTAAACGGGGAAAAATCATGAACATGAATTCGATGACGCGTCGCGATTTTCTCGCCGGCATGACGGCCGCCGGCCTGGCGACCCTCGCAGCGAGCGAACCGCGAGCGGCCGAACCGGTCCAACATCCTCAGGCCAAAGCCGACACGTGCATCCTCTTGTGGATGGCGGGCGGCATGGCGGCGCCGGAGACATTCGACCCCAAACGCTACACCCCCTTCGAGGTCGGCGTTCCCGAAGGCCGCATCCTTTGTACCTTCCCGTCCATCCCGACAGCAGTCGACAACATCCGCATCTCGCAAGGGCTGGAGCACGTCGCCCGTGTCATGGATCGCGCCACGCTTATTCGCTCGCATCACGTCGCCGATTTGGGCAACATTTTGCACTCGCGGCATCAGTACCATTGGCACACCGGTTACGTGCCGCCGCAGACCGTCGCCTGTCCGCATATCGGCGCCTGGATCGCCAAGGTGCGCGGGCCGAACCATCCGGCCATTCCGCCCTTCATCAACATCGGTCAACGCCTCGAAGGCGTCGGTGAATCGGAGGAACTGAAAGCGTTCACCACAGGCGGTTTCTTCGGCAGCGAGTTCGGACCGTTTAACCTGCCCTTCCCGCAGGACGCCATCGACGCCGTCCGCCCGCCGCGCGGCATGACGCCCGACCGCTTCGAAGCCCGGCAGCAGCGCTTTCGTGAGATGCTCCGCAACAGCCCGACCGGTGAGTTGGTGAGCGATTACCATCACGAGTCGATGCTGCGCGCCCTCGACAACGCCCATCGTTTGCTCAGCTCGCGCGAACGGCGGGCATTCGATCTGACGCTCGAACCGCGCCCCAGCTACGATCGCTACAACACCGGGCGATTCGGACTCGGCTGCTTGCTCGCTCGCCGACTGACGGAAGCCGGGGCACGCTTCATCGAAGTGACGACGGAGTACGTGCCGTTTCTCCATTTTGACACGCACGAGAACGGCCACACGACACTAACTCGGATGAAACGCGAGATCGATCGGCCCATCGCGCAACTCGTACTCGACCTGGGGGATCGCGGCTTGCTTGATCGAACGCTCGTCGTCATTGCGACCGAGTTCAGCCGCGACATGATCGTCGAAGGCATCCCCGGGTCAAATGCCCGCGATCAGTCCCGGGCACGCTCGGCGACCATGCAGCAGATGATCCACTATGGACTTCATCGCCATTTCACCGGCTCCGTCTCGGTCGTGATGTTCGGTGGCGGCATGAAACGCGGCTTCCTCTACGGTGAGACCGCGCCGGAACGCCCGCTCGTCGTAACGCGCGATCCCGTGTCGATCCGCGACCTGCACGCGACGATTCTCACCGCCATGGGCATCTCGCCGCGCACCAGCTTCGACATCGAACGCCGGCCTTTTTATGCAACACAGGACGGTCGAGGCCAACCCGTGCAGGCGTTGTTTGCTTGGACGGCGACATTCGGCCCTGTTTGCTCCGACCGGTCGGCGTGACTTCAATCACTCCAAATCGACATCCTTCCAATCGGTGACGAACATGTGCCCCGGCTTGTGGGTCACGCATATCGCGGGCTTGGCTTGCATGACGACGGCTTGAGGCGTGACGCCGCAGGCCCAGAAGACGGGGATCTCGCCGGGCGCGATCGGCACGGCGTCGCCGAAGTCGGGGCGCGCAATATCGCGAATGCCGATCGCCGACGGATCGCCCAGGTGGATCGGCGTGCCGTGAGCGCGGGCGAATCGCGAACAGATGTGCGTCGCCCGGATGGCCTGCGCCGGCGTCATCGGTCGCATCGATACGACCATGGGGCCGTGAAACATGCCGGCCGGCTCGCAGGCGATGTTCGTGCGATACATCGGCACGTTGCAGCCAAGTTCGATGTGCCGCAGCGGCAGGCCGGCTTGGAGCAGAGCATTCTCAAACGTAAACGAACATCCGACGAGGAACGCAACCCAATCGGGCTGCCAGAGCGTGACGATGTCGGTCGGCTCGTCGACCAGTTCGCCGTGCCGGTAGACGCGGTAGCGAGGCAGGTCGGTGCGGAGGTCGGCGCCGGGAGCGCAGCGCTTCGGTTCCGGATTGCCGGCGTCAGTGACATCCACAAGCGGGCAAGGCTTCGGATTGCGCTGGCAGAACAGGAGGAAGTCGAACGCCTCGGCCTTGGGAAGGATCACGAGGTTCGCCTGCACATGACCCATCGCGATGCCGCAGGTGACGCCGGTGAATGCGCCGCCACGAGCGCGATCTCGTAGTTCGCGGGCAGTAGCATCGTGGAGTTCAGAGAAGTTGTGCGTCATAGTGTTGATCGTAGGAGTTCTCGTGTGACAAGGGCGAGCCGTGCCGCGTATGCGGCCGGTTGAATTGACAACCGGCCCCGTACGGGGCTCGGCTCGTCAAAATGATTACTCGCTGCCCATTTCGATTCGGCGCAACTGCTCGCGCAGTGCCGGATCACTGGGGCGAAGCGTGACGGCCAGACGCTGCATCTCCAAGGCCTCCTTGGTGCGCCCCGCATCGAGCAAAGCGGCGGCCAGCCAGTGCAGGATGATGCCGTCCCGACGCTCGCTGAACTCCGCGGCCCTGGCAAGATCGGCAAAGGCTGATTCGAGATCGCCCTGTTCGAGCCGAGCCCGGCCCCGCGCCGCCAGCGCCCGGGCGTTTTTCGGATCGACCTTGAGCGCGGCCCCGACCTCCGCCAGCGCCTTGCGAAGCTGGCCACGATCGACCATGAGCCAGCCGCGCAATGCAATCGCCGGAGCAAACGCCACGCCTTCGCTCGATTCCACAAGGGGCTCGATTTGTTCGGTCGGCCAGCGTTCGTTCAGCCCGCGTTCGGCGCACAGAAATCGGCCGACCACACGCCGGACCGCCGCGACTTGCTTTTCGTCGAGCTTTTTCCAATTCATCACGATGCGCTCGCGCTCGGATGCGAGCGCCACAACGCTCTTGCCCAGCGCTACGAGCGCCGAGCTGCCGTCCGGAGTCTTAGCAATGGTGTCGGCCCGGCGGCGAGCTGCATCGAGATCGCCCAGGCGGAGATTGGCTTCTAGCAACGCCATCAGCGCCTTACCGTCGAGATCGCATCGCTCCAGGTGAAACGCGGCTTGCTTGTAATCATGCTTCGTGAAATGCACCAGGCCCAACACACGTTGTGCCTTCGCCTGAAAGCCCAGTTCGCGCGCCTGGCTGGCCAGCTCGAATGCGTCCTCCAGGCGATTGAGTTCCAGGTGCAGATCGGCGGCTTTGACGAGGCTCGACTGATCTTTCCCAGCCGCTACCGTGAACTTTCGCAAGTGATCGAGCGCCGCCTCGCGCATCCCGGCTCGAATCTCCAGGCGAACGAGAAATTCCAGCGTATCCCGCGCGCTTGGGTCGGCCTCGACGGCAGCCTGCAGCGCCGGGATCGCTTCCTTTACCCGTCCCAGTTTTTCCTGCACGCGAGCACGGAACAGCAACGCATCCATCGACGCCAGCGTGCTGGAGTCTGCCAATAACGCGGCTTGCAAATGCTTGAGCGCCTGGGCCGGATCGTTCTGCCGATCGGCACTGCGGGCGAGTTGATAGTGCGCTGCCGCGCGCACGCTTGGCGTCGCGTGCTTGGCGAGCGGCGTCAAGATACGCCTGGCCTCGTCGTGGTCCTCTCGGCGAACCGACGCCGCCCCCAGCGCGACGGCATAACGAGGTTCGTTCGGGAATTGCTTGACCATCTCGCGATAAAGCCGATCTTCGTCATCGATATTTGCCGTCGCCTGCACGCGCATCTCCCAGATGGCGCGATCGCTCGGAAACAGCGCTGACGCCCTCTCCAGCACGCGCCGCGCCTCGGCCAATCGCTCCTCATCGACGTACAGCTTCGCCAGAATCTTGAGCGACACCGCATCCGCGGACTTCTCGTTCGCGAGCAACTTCTCCAGCCTCGGCGCGTCGGCAATGCTCGTCGTCGGCTTCATGTTCAACCAGGCGCGATACGACTTGCTCACTTCTTCCTGAAAGAACACGAAATCGGCGAACTCCTGCTTCTCGATGCGCGTCTTTTCGAGCCGCATGTGCATGTGTAACTCCGCGCGGCGCGAGTCCGCCTTGTCGGGAATCACCTTCAGTGAGAAAAAGCCGAACGGGCTTTTCACATCTCGGCTTTCCGGCAATCCATCGAATCGAAAGGCATCCGGCAGCTGAATCACATAGCGATGCATCGATTCGAACGGCGTGGGCAGTTTGAACGGCAATTGGCGCTCGACGTCGATGTTGTAGCCGAGGAACCACGTCCACACCGGGCTATCGGTCACGCTCGCCTCACGGGCCGGATCGCCCGAAAAATGCTTGGGAATTTCGAAGTTGACCTCGGCACGCACCGGCTTGTCGAAATCGTTCAGCTCCTTCTCGTCCAGATGAAACGACAACAGCCGGGCCTTACTGTGAGCGTCCTGTAGTTCGGCGCTGATCGTGCGGCGACGTTCGCCCGGCGGGACCTCAAGCCACTTGTCGCGCCGCGTCCAGGCGCTCGAATGATGATACGTGGAAATGCGCCGGCAGCGCGATGTGCCGTCGGGTTGCACGCTCATGAACGTGGTTTGCTCGATGCGAAAGTCCTTGTACGTGAACGGGGGCGTCTTGAGGAGCGTCAGCTTGTCCTCTTGCGTCAAATACGTCTGCCGATCGCGATCGGTGCGCGGCAGGAAATCCCAGGCGGCGAGCGAGACCGTCGTGTCAATCCAGTACTCTTTGCCGTCGATCTTGGTCAGCAAGATCGCGTGCGTGCCCCACGGCGACGGCACGTCGGGCAGGACTTGACCGTCGTCCACCGTGCCAAGGGTGACGAGCCAGACGGGCAGCCCGATCTCGCGCAGCATGACCGCGAGCAGTTGCGCTTGATCTTTGCAGTCGCCGTAGAGATTGTTCAGAACCTGGTGAGGCATATGGGGCGTGTATCCGGCGCCGCCCGGACCGCGCGACAGATAGCGAATATGCCGTCGCACCCAGTACGTGAGCGCCTTGGCCTTCTCGACCTGCGTCGCCTTGTCACGCGTCACGTCCTGCACGATCTTGCGAATCTCGTCGGTGCACTTCCAGCAATCCTTGCGAACCTTCTGTTTCCACGCGCCGACCGCGTCCCAACTCGAAAACGTCGACACCGAAACTTGGAGCCGAAGCTCTTCCTTGGAAGGTCGGTCGTCATCGCGCGGCAGTTCCGGGCGATTCGACACACTCCAGTGATAGAATCGGTCGCCGCCCATGTCGGTGACGACGAGATCGACCTTGCCGTTCACCGTGGCGTGCTTGAGCGACTTGTTCTTCGGCACTTTGACGCGGAATTCATCGCGCATGACGGGCGTGCTGTCGTCGCCGAAAGTGTAACGCGTGAAGAAGTCGCCGTCGAACTCCTTGCTCTTGCCGCGAACGGTCCATTTGACTTCGTAGCTGTCGCCGACCTGCAGATTCGGGAACGAAATCACGAGCTGCTTGCCCTGATCGTAGACCTGGAAATCGGTCGCCAGGTCGCGCAACTGCACATGCCGGGGCTCGATCGGCATCATCGTCCCGTCGGCCTTGATGATGCGGGCTTCGTTGAGCGTCAGTTTCTCGTAAGCCGGTTCGTACGAAATCGACCGGTATTCGCCGAGCTTGTCGATGCCCTTTCGGCTATTGAGCCGCGTGATCTCGTGCGTGATGGTTTCGACCGTCCCGTCGGGCTCGATCAAATTGGTGGTTCCGGAGTAAAGGACGCAGGCCAGCGAATCATCGAGAAACGCGCGCGGAATCGTCCTGAGCACCTTCGAATCATAGCGATAGGGCAACGGTTCATGCGATGCGCCGCGCGGCACAGGCCAGTCGTCGGCGTGTAAGTGAGCCGAACCAGCCAGAAGAACGCCGACGATGAGCCAAAGTCGAGATCGCGTCATGAGAACCTCGTGAATCGAAACGGACACCCCTCCATTGTTGACGATTGACTTCCGTCCGACAAGCGGTTTTTTCTCGATCGCAGTGAGCGGAGCTGAAGTAGTGGTGAGTGACGAGTGGAGAGTGGCGAGTGCGAGTGGAGAGTGGAGAGAATAAGATTGGACTTCCTCTCTCGCCACTCGCCACTACTTCAGGCGGCTGGACCCTGGCGCACAATCCGTGGTGAGTGATACGGGCCAGGCCGTTCTCGGCCCAGGCCCGCTTGCGTCTCGACGATCTGGGCCTTCGCGAGATCATTTTGACCATCGAAGGTGATTCTACGAGCGAATAGCCGCAACCTGCGTGCCCGGGTCCTTAATGCGGTTGCTTTTTTGCCGGTTCTACTTGATAACACGTCTTGCATCTTTATAATTTGAAGAGGACGGCTGCGGGTGTAGCTCAGTGGTAGAGCGTCACGTTGCCAACGTGAATGTCGTGGGTTCAAGCCCCATCACCCGCTCTCTAATTTCATGTCGTTGGCGGGCCGGGAGCGCGAGCGACCGGAGCGAAGAACTCCGGTCGCTTGCGTTTTTTGTTCGCCAATTGATTTTTTAGGGGGTCGCATTATGACCGAAACCGGAAGCACACCCGTCGCCGAGGCGAATCCTGAGGCCAATGCCGAAGCACCGCCGGCCGAAGAAAAGAAGAAGCTGAAGCAATCGGTCGACATTAAGGACGTCGGCCCGTGCAAAAAGCACATCAAGGTGACGATCCAGCGCGACGACATCGACGCCAGTTTTGAGAAAAAGTACAAGGAACTGGTCGGCGACGCCTGGGTCCCCGGGTTTCGCCCCGGCAAGGCGCCGAAGGTTATCGTCCAGCGCAAGTTTCGCAAGGATGTCCACGATCAGGTCAAGGGCGAAATCCTGCTTGCCAGCCTTGAGCAGCTGGCTGAAGAATTCGACGTCGCGCCTCTGACCGCTCCGAACCTCAACGCCACCGCGCTGAAGATTCCGGAGAAGGGAGACTTCATTTACGAGTTCGAAGTCGAGGTTCGGCCTCACTTCGACCTGCCTGAATACAAGGGACTCAAGCTCAAGAAGCCGGTGCGGACCTTCACCGACGCCGACGTCGACGAAGAGCAGAAACGCCTCATGTCCGAGGACGGCCAACTCGTGCCGATGGACGCACCGGCCGACAAAGGCGATTTCGTCATCTGCGACATGGTCACCACCTTCAGCGGCGAGAAGGTCGGCGAAGCCAAGGAGATCACGCTGCGGATCGAAGACACGATGACGTTCAAGGACGGCGTCGCCCAGAAGTTCGGCGAACAGATGGTAGGCGCCAAAGCGGGCGAGACGCGCACCGTCGATATCTCCATGACCGACGCCGTCGCCGACGCCCGCCTGCGCGGCCAGACGGTCCAGGCCGCCGTCACGGTCAAGGATGTCAAGCGCCTGCGTTTGCCGGAAATCGACGAGGTCTTCCTCGAAAAATACGATTGCAAGACTCTCGACGAATTCCGCGAGCGGATTTTGCTCGTTTTGCAGCGCCGACTGGAGTACAGCCAACGGCAATCTGCCCGCGAGCAAGTTCTGAATTTGATCACGGCGTCGGCGACCTGGGAGCTGCCGCAAGATTTGCTGATGCGCCAAGCGCGCAAGACGCTGGCGCGGCGCGAGATGGAAATGCGCGAAGCCGGCATCAACGACGAGGAGATAACCGCCCGCCGCCGCATGCTCGAACGCGATGTGCTGTCGAGCACGGCATCCGCGCTCAAAGAGCACTTCGTCCTGCAGAAAATTGCCGAGGCGGAGAAGGTCGCACTGGAGCAACACGAGATCGACGAGGAGATCGAGCGCATCGCCATGCAATACGGCGAAATGCCGCGGCGCATTCGGGCTCAGTTCGAACGCGACGATCTCATGGAGACGTTGGCGGCCCAACTGATCGAACGCAAGGCGTTGAACTTGATCTTGCAGAGCGCCGAGTACGAAGAAGTCACGATCGGCAAAGAAGGCGGTATGGGCACGGCCGAAGCGCAGGCGGTGCAAGGCGAACTGCACGACCCGACCGCCGCTCCGCCGGAACAGAAGCTGGCCGACGAGCCGCCGCCGGCCTAGTTCGCGACGTGCACGACCTTCCTTTCGAACAAGTAAGAAAGCAGGTACGCAGAGAGAGAAACAGATTCTCTTGCTGTTTACCTGCTTTTCTCATTTTCTTCGGTCGTCGCGTCAGATTCACCTTGCGAAGCACGGTTGACAGAAATCGCAGGCAACGCTATTCTCCTCGCCTCCCAGGGTGAAAAAGGCGGAGGTTCGTGGCGTGGATCTGTCCGAGTGGGTTTTGCCGTTCGTGATTTTTGTCGCCGAAGTGGCGGTGGTGACGATCGGAACCTTGCGCATCATCTTCGTCGCGCGAGGCCAAAAGGTCGTTGCGCCGATTCTCGGCTTCTTCGAAATTCTCATCTGGCTGTTCGCCATCAGCCAGATCATGCAGAATCTGAGCGACTGGAGCTGCTTCGTCGCCTTTGCCTTGGGCTTCACGCTCGGTAACTATCTGGGCATCATCATCGAGAAGCGATTGGCCCTCGGAACGGTCATTGTGCGGATCATCACGCACCGGGACGCGTCTGCCCTCATCGATCAACTTCGGGCTGCCGACTTCGGCGTGACCTGCGTCGATGGCGAAGGGGCGACGGGAAAGGTGCAGATCGTGATGACGGTTGTGAAGCGCGCCCAACTGCCGTTGGTGATCGACTTGATCGAATCGCTTCATCCCGCAGCGTTTTACGCGGTGGACGACCTGCAATCGACGAACGAGGGGATTTTCCCAGAGGCGAAGGACCGGCCGGGAGTCATGCCGGGACCGCTCATGAACGCCGTGAGCCGAGCGTTGCTTCTGTTGCCGTTGGGTTGGATGTGGGAGTGATCGTGGTCATTCGGACAGGTCCGAATCGTCGCTGAGCATGCGGATAATATGCCCTGCCAAGGGCTCCTTGATCTCGCGGTGTCTTGGAACAGGCTGGGCGACGCCGGTCTTTGGATTTCGGTACCAATCATGCTTGTCCTTCGATCGGACAAGCACGCTCGCAACCCAAGGCTTTGGCTGCTCTAAACAAGTCAACACTTTTCACGAAATTACCAGTTCTTCGCCCTTGCGGATGCCAGGAACCTCGCCGCTATCGATGTCACGAAACAGATCGCGCAGGTTGTCTTGAAGTTTCTTTTTCGTTCGTCCCTGGGTCTAATAATCGGGACAGTCGTGAAGAAAGCCGAACCATGCGCAGTCGCCCTGCCACACGGTGATTTGCACGATGCGATTCATATTGATTCGTCCAATCGGGTCTTAATGATGCCCGATGAATAGGCTGAACTGCCCAGTAAGCGCAACCGCTGCGCCGACCGCGGACGCTGACAAGCCGAAGATCCAGAATCCGCGGCTTCTGGTCAGAATTGCCAGCGAGCACAACACAACGCCGAATTGCAGCCCGAGCTCGCCCAGATCGAAGCGGTCTCCCTTGGCGTGCATGATGTGGCTTTCATCAAGCTTGGCCTGAGAGTCCTTCATGAGTTTCTTGGCCGCCTCGCCCATGTCCTCGGCCTCTTTCTGGATCTTCTTCAGCTTGCCAGCACTTTTCTTCTTTTCTTCTTCGGAGGCTTCGGAGCCATTGGCCGGCTTGGCGCCTTTGTATTCTTCCACATTCTTGGTGTACTTCTTCATTAAGCTCGTGTGTTCCTTGTCGCGATCCGTGCGAATTGAGACGACGCTCAAGACATCGACCATGATTTCCGATTCGAGGTTGAACATGTTCTTAGTCTGATAATACGCCCACTTGTTGGCGGTCTCGGTGCTCATGATGCTTGCTTTGGTTTGCAACTCCAGGGCCTCGCCTTGCAACCGCAGCGTCTCGTTGTGGGCGCGATGGCCCAGCATCGTCACGCACGCCAAGATCGCGGCGACGATGGCGATCGACATCGTTACCTGTTTGTTGAAGTCGTCATGCGACGCGTGTTCGGCGTGTTCGGCGTGCTCAATGTGATGTTCGGGTCCATGAGTCATGGTCCATCCTTTGGTGAGTATTGAGTGGTGATTGGTGAGGAGTAACCACTCACCACCTCCCATTCACCATATTATGCTAGCGTCAATCGGCGGATCAAGTCGGCATAGACGGGGTACTGTTGCAATAGCTTCTGCCGATCGCCGGCTTCATAGTCGATGTACTCAAATCCCGGCGCCACCGTGCAACCCATCAGCGCGAACGAACCGCCGGGTTCGAGACAGCTGCCTTGCCAAATGCCGCGCGGCACGATGACCTGCAGTTGCTGATTGTTCAGCACATCGGGACCGAGGACAATTGTTCGCCCGTTGCCGTCCGGATCGAGATGCAGCATGCGGACCGGATCGCCGAGGTAGAAGTGAAAGATCTCATCGGTTTGCAAGCGATGGATGGCGGAGAACGTACTTGGTGTCAGAAGGTAGTAAATTGCCGTGCTCGCCGAGCGTGGGCCGACATAGCGCGTCGACAGGCCAGTTAGCGATTCGGCGGCACGGTATGTTTCACGAAAAAAGCCGCCTTCCTTCGGGTGGGGCGTCAGACCGAGGTGGCGGATCAAGTCGTCGGCGGTCATTGTGTGCATCTCCGTGCGAGCGTTTGTAGTTGCGCGTTTGGGCGAGCGGCAAGTCTGTTTCTCCCCTCTCCCTCCGGGAGAACGGCCGGGGGTGAGGGTGAGACCTGCAGTTTCCCGTGATTTGCCCTCACCCCCAACCCCTCTCCCGGAGGAAGAGGGGGGTAAACCTATTCCTGCCGCTCGGCTTCGTGTTCACTCGACGCGGGGCGGGCGCTAGACGCAGAGTCGTTGCCGGCGCGGAAGATCACGTAGCCCCGATTTTCGAACATCTCCGGCTCGGCGAAATGCTCCGTGATCACTGGGTACACCGCATCGACCTGCTTCGTCACCAGGTACAAGACGCCTTTGGGACGCAGCAGCGCCTTGGCTCGCTCGACGAAGTAATGCACGATCGCGCCCTGGGCGTAGTAGGGAGGATTGGCGAGGATGACATCGAACGACGCATCCGGCCAATCGGTGAGCGTGTGGGTTGCGATCGCATGCAAGTTCGCCACGCCCAGCGCCTTGGCGTTGAGTTCAGCCAATGCGACAGCACGCATATTACTGTCGGCAAAGGCGACGAAGCCGGCCTCGCCAATCTGGCGTGCCGCGAGGATGCCGTTCGTGCCGACCCCGCACCCGAGGTCGAGCACGCGCTGACCGGGGGAAAGTTCCATGACCTCGGTGAGCGCCCGCCCCCCTTGGTCGAAAAAGCCGTAGCCGAACACACCGGGACGCGACACAAACGAGTACGACGTTTGCTCGTCGACCCGGACGTGATAGGTCATCTCATGGCGTCGCCGCGGACGCTCGCCGTCGTGCTGGCACCAAAAGACCTTGTTGTCGCCGTCCATCGGCACATGGATTTTGCCGAAGACCTTCTTCAATGCCGGCGCGAAGAAGTCGTCGCGATCGTAGGGCGAAAGCAAGATGAACGTGCCGTGCGGTTTGAGGACATGGTAAGCCTGCTCGATCATGTCAAGCTTCAGCGCCCGCTCGCCGCCGTAGGGGACGGGATAGATGAGCGTTTGGAAGCCCTCGCCCCCATCCCCTCTCCCGGAGGGTGAGGGGGGCACGCAATCCCACAAATCGGCGTGCGTTTCAACTGTCGTCACGGCGCGATCGCCGATGAGTTCACGCAGGCGAGCGGCTTGATACGTGTCCATCTGATAGCAGGTCGTTTCTCCGTCAGGAAGACTTCGTATCACGTCGGCGGCATCGCCGGGCGAGCCGAGCACGACGCCGAACGGTGGCCGCAACCGGGCCGTCACGGTCGCCAGCAAATCGGGAAATGAACGTACTTTTTTCTTGGACCGTTTCGTTGACATGGATTCGCTTTCAATTCGCCAGATGAAGCTCGACGACGCCGTGCCAGTGTTCGCCGGGTTTGAGTATCTTCCAGCCGGTTTCGATGCCCTTGGCCGACAAGTTGATCGCATCGGTCGTGCAGGTGTATGGCTCGATGCAGATCGCTTCCCGGTGCGGCGGCGTGAACAGCACCAGTTCGCGGAAGTCGTCCGACGTCCAGAGTGAGAGCATTCCCGTGCCGCTGGGATGCTGGATCACCGCGGTCAATCCGAGTTGCTCCTGCGGGTCGTAGGCGAATGTGTAGAGGTTGGTCATCACGTCATCGAGTTGCAGCGCGGCATAGAACTGCCCGTGCCTTAAGTCGCGTGCTTCGCCGAGATCGATGGTCTTGCCCGTCGGCAAGTTATCGACCAGTTCCCAACGCTTGGCGGCGGCCACCGTGATGTACGCCTGCGGTCCGCCGAACGGCGCCAGCGCGAAGTAGGGATGATACCCAAGGCCGAACGGCAACGATTTTCCACTCGGATTGTCGGCGTCGGCTTCAATGCGCAGCACGTGATCGAGGAGCCGATAGGTGACGCGCAAGCGATGATCTGCCGGCCACAGCGGGAGCGTGTCGGGGCCGTCGACCGACGCATGATACTCGGCCGTGACCCATGCGACGCCGGCGCGGGCGCCCTGATCGACGACACGCCAAGGACGGGAATGTGCGAAGCCGTGGATCGCATTTTTGTTGGCCGGGTCGTTGATCGGCAATGACAACGTTTCGTTCGCAGCGATGGAGAACTTGCCGCCACGGATGCGATTCGGGAACGGAAAGAGGATCGGGAATCCGCCGCGGGTCGAGCGTTTCTCGTCGAAGAACTGCGGCCCGTGGTACAGCAAGTCGAGCCCGCCGGCCTGCCAGCGGTAGGCGTTGAAGCCAAGCGATGGCGCGACTTCGAGGCGATTTTTGCCGTCGGTCAGCACGATGACACGATCGATTTCGGCGGTAGCGCCGGGACGTTGTTCCCATTGAAAGACAAATGGCACTGCGGAGCTCCCGGAGTCAGGGTTCAGGGTTCAGGGGTCAGGAGTCAGGAGTCAGTCGCTCAGAATGAAGAGTACATCCGGTCTGGCCCGTCCTCCCATTCATGGCGAAACTCAGTTCCTATGATAACCCTCATGGTTATTGTCCGCAAAAGAGCAGAAGCGACAACATCCCTGACTCCTGATTCCTGACTCCTGGAGCCTCCAACGTGCCAACCTTTAGTGCGGAGAAACTGACGGCGTTTGCGAAAGCGATGTTTCTCGCCGCCGGCGTTCCGGAGGACGAAGCGACGCGCGTGGCCACGAGCCTAGTGCTTGCGAATCTGTGCGGGCACGACTCGCATGGCATGATACGCGTCATTCAGTATGTCGACGCGATCAAAGATGGTCGACTGAAACCCGGGGCGCCATTCAACATCGTCAAACAGACGGCCGCGGTCATGGTCGTCGACGGCGGTTGGGGCCTCGGCATGGTGCAAGCGCATCGGCTGCTCGATCGGCTCATTCCCCGAGCCGAGGGACTCGGCCTGGCGGCGGGGACGCTCAAGAACTGCGGGCATATCGGACGGCTCGGCGAGTACGCCGAAACCGCCGCCGCTCGCAAGATGGCATTCCTCGCAACCGTCAATAACCACGGTTTTGGCCGAGGCGTCGCGCCACCGGGCGGAAAGGAAGCTCGCATCGGCACCAATCCGCTCTGCGTCGGCATCCCGACGAAAGGCGATCCGGTCGTTCTCGACATCGGCACCAGCGTCGTCGCGGAAGGGAAAGTTCGCGTCGCCTTCAACAAAGGCCAGCAGGTTCCCGAAGGATGGCTGCTCGACCCTCAAGGCAAGCCAACCACCGATCCTGGCGTCCTCTACAAGGAGCCGCGCGGCTCGATTCTGCCTCTTGGCGGTTCGCAAGCGTACAAGGGCTTCGGCATCGGGCTGGTGCTCGACATGCTCGTCGGCGGTTTCTCCGGCGCGCCATGCAGCACTCCCGGAGCGCCGAACATGTCGGGCAATGCCGTTTTCTTCCTTGTGCTCGACATCGATCAGTTCACGGGGGCCGAGCATTTCTTGCGCGAGGTGAGCGGTTTGGCCGACAACATCAAGAATTGCCCGAAGGCGGACGGGGCCACGGAGATTCTTGTGCCGGGCGACCCGGAGCGGCGCTCGTGCACCCAGCGCCGGCAGTCTGGGATCCCCCTCGACGACGGGACGTGGAAACAGCTGACGACGCTCGCGGAACGCCTCAAAATCACCGTGCCCGGTTGACCGCTTCCTGGTCTTCGTTAGGCGCCCGCGTGGCGCCATGCGAACGCAAAACGAGGAAGGGTATTCTCCGATGTCCAAACACACCGTATTTGTTTGTCACTGGCTGCCAGATGGGGAACTGGCGCGCTGGCGTGCCGAGTTTCCTCAGATCGATTTCGCCGACGCGACGATTTCCAACGTGCTGAGTCGAGCGGACATCACCTATGGCCTGCCCGATTTGGCGACGTTGCCGAATATGGCGCGGCTGCGTTGGATTCAGCTGGCGTCCGCCGGCGTGCCCGCACCGCTATGCCCGATCGCCAGGCAGCAGAACATTCGCGTCACCAACCTCGCGGGACTCTATGGCCCAACGATTGCCGAGCATGCACTCGCAATGTTATTGGGTCTGAATCGCAACTTGCATGTGGTCGGACGCAATCAAGGCGTCCCGAAGTGGGACCGCAGCGTGGCCGACACCATGCGCGACCTCCAAGGAAAAACGCTGGCCGTCGTCGGACTGGGCAACATCGGCACGAACATCGCGCGATTGGCACGGGCGTTCGGGATGCGCGTCGTCGGCTGCAAGCGTACGCCTACGCCCTGCCCCTTCGCCGATCGCGTGTATCCGAACACCGAGCTCGTCGCGATGCTCGCGGAAGCAGATCATGTCGCCATAGCGGCGCCGTTGACGCCGACCACGGACGGGATGGTCGGCCGCGGTGCGCTGTTCGCGCTTCGAGCCGAAGCGATCTTGGTGAACGTGTCACGTGGACCGATCGTGCAAGAAGAATCTCTTATTGAGGTATTGCGTACGGGTCGCATTCGCGGCGCGGGACTGGATGTCTTTGCCGTCGAGCCGTTGCCCGCGGACCATCCTTTTTGGACGATGCCGAACGTCCTGGTCAGCCCTCACTACAGCGGCGAAACCGTCAACACCGGATCGCTGCCGGCACAAAGATTCTTGCGCAACTTGCGTGCCTTTCAGACCGGAGAGTTGCAGGAGGGGCTTGTGGACCTGGTTCACGGGTATTAGTACGTGTAAGTCATGCGCTGAAAAAAAACACTTTGCACTTGACGCAGAACAATAGACAGTCTAAATATAAAGACATTCGAGGAATAAACGGCCGCTCGGCCGGCTGACCGAAATGACCCTGCAACGGCATCTGTTTCGGTTCCGTGCCGGCAAACCGACGACTCGATTGATGAACGTACTCTTGCGATTCGTCCTGGCCCTGGGCTTCTGGGGAATCCAAATCACCTACCTGATTCCGAGGTGTCATCATGACCGACGCCGTCTTGAGCCAGTTGAAGATCATCGTCGAGCGTGCCGTTCGGCCCGTGCAGGCGAGCTTGGCGAGCAAACGGAAGATGCGCGAAGAGCTGCTGGCTCATATCGTTGCTATCTTCGAGGACGAGGCGAATACCGGTGACGAGCAGACGGCACTGTCGCGAACGGCTGCACGCTTCGGAGCCACGGCCGATCTGAGCGAGCAACTGCAAGCGACCGTATCCGTGGACGAGCGCGTCGGCGGCTGGCTCGAGACGATTGTCGGATTCCCGCCGCGAGGCTCGATGGTCGTTTTGGCGTTGCGGCACGCGGGGCTGATCGCCGCACTAGCAGTGGTGGCCTTGAGCGCGGCGATGGCGATTCACGGCCTGATCACCGGCGCATGGAACGAATGGACGACTTCGGTGCGACTTCCGGCCACGCTGGCGCCGCTCAACTTCGGGGTGCTGATGTTCTTCGCCAGTCTTCTTGGACAATCGATGACCCGCGCCTGGGTCAATCCTGACGAATGGAGTTGGCCTAGGATCTTGGCGCTCTGCGTGGCCGCGTGGCTGCTCTTGCCGGCATGGCTGTTCGTGCTCTGTCTTGCCCTTGTGGGCGAACCGGCTTCAAGTGTTCTGGACGTCGGGCCGCTATTGCTTTCGAGCCTATTGGCGCCAATGGTTCTCGTCATTGTCGCCAGGATGTGCAGCGATGAAATTCACCATCACGAAGAATGGGCCTGTCTGAAAATCGATTGAGGAAGCATGGCATGCCTGAAATCACCGGCGATCTGCTTCGCGGCCATCTTGAAAACATGATTCTTTCCGTGCTCGAATCGAATGACGCGCACGGCCTGGAAATCCTGCGCCGACTGGAGGAAGCCGGCTGCGGTCTGCTTCGGTTGAAGGAAGGCTCGCTCTATCCAGCGCTCTATCGGCTCGAAAACGCCGGGCTGATCGAAGCAGAGTGGGAGGAGGAGACCAAGGGCCGGCGCGGGGCTCGCCGGCGCATCTATCACCTGACGCGCTCGGGGGTGAAGGCGCTCGCCCAGGGACGCGAAGAGTGGACGCAGTTCGTGCAAGTCGTCGGCGGCATCCTCGGCGCGCCGGCGTAGGTGTCTCGCGGTTTGGCCTCTGTAGGGTGCGTGACACGCACCGCTCCACCGACCGGTGCGTTTTATGCGCGCTACAGTTAGCTTTCACGGCAAAGGCGAGTCAAGAAGCGAAGCATATCGCGAGCCGACAGAATGCCGATCGGCTTGCCGTCCTCGACCACGGGGACATGACGATATCCGCCGGCATCCATCTTTTGCAGCACGAAATTCAGAGTGTCCGTCGGAGCTACCGATTCGGGCCGCGGCGTCATGAATTGTGTGATCGGCAGCTCGGCGTAATCGGCAACGACGCCGGCGATCTTCTTGAGCAAATCGCGCTCGCTGAAAATCCCGACGAGCTTTCTCGCCGCGTCGACCACCAGCATCGCGCCGACGTTGGCGGACACCATCAATGCCATGGCTTCGCCGACCGTCGCGCTATCGTGGATGGTCACCGGCTCCTTTTGCTTGAGCGACTTGACCAGGTCGAACATCACCGAACGCTCCACCTTGTTGTCCGGCGTCGGTAGGTCGAACGTCGTCAACGGCTGCTCGCAACGCTTGCAAACATCGTCGCCCGGCAGGTTTTTGTGGCAGCAGGAGGGACAAATCATGGCACAATTCGCCTGTTCGCTTAGCGCTCGCATGGCGCCACGCGGGGCTAAACGAAGACGGCAACGGAACTCACCTCGGCATGTTCTACGCCACCAGCCATGATTCGTCACCGGCCAACAGTGCGTCCAATTTCTTGGGCGCCTCTCCCTGGAGGAAGGTTTCCTCCAAGAGCTGCGTATGCGTCGGCCGTTGCACGTTGCGAAACACGCCGAGGCATTCGGGGAAATGGGGCCCCACCAATCGGCTGAGCAGAAATGCCAGCGTAGGCTCATGCGCCTTCTCGTCGTGGATCACGATATCGTCGATGGTAATGCCGTGCCCGAGCGTCACGACTTCCGGCTCGAAGCCGTTAAGCCTTAGCCCCTGGTTGCGATCTTTGCCGAAGAGAAGCGGCCGAGCGTGTTCGAGGTAGATAACCGAGTCGGCCTTCATGGCGGTGTCGGTGGCGTATTCGAAAACGCCGTCGTTGAAGATCTTGCAGTTCTGATAAATCTCGACGAACGCGCTGCCACGATGGGCTGCGGCTTTTTCGAGCACATCGCTCATGTGATTGACATCGACATCAATGGTGCGCGCGACAAAGGTGGCTTCGGCTGCCAGGGCGAGCGAGATCGATCGCAGCGGCATTTCGAACGAACCTTCCGGCGTTGACTTGGTGCGGGTTCCAGGTCGGGCCGTTGGCGATGCCTGGCCTTTGGTCAGGCCAAACACTTCGTTGTTGAAAAGCAACACCTTCAGATCGACATTGCGGCGAAGTGCGTGGATAAGATGCGTCGCGCCGGCCGAGAGGGCATCGCCGTCACCTGTAACTACCCAGACCTGGAGGTTCGGATTCGCCAGCTTCATGCCAGTCGCCAACGCCGGCGCTCGGCCATAGGATCCGTGAAAGCCGTACGTGCTCAGATAATATGGCAGACGACCCGCGCAGCCCAGGCCGGAGACGAACACCATGTTCTCGCGTGGCACGTTGAGGACCGCCAGCACTTTTTTGAGCTGCGACAGAATCGAGAAATCGCCGCAGCCCGGACACCACCGGACCTCGCGATCGGAGGAGAAGTCGCTGGGCGTCAGGATTGGCAAGGTTGCGGACATCGGTGTTGATCGATCTTTCGCCGCACGTCTGTGTCGAGCGCAAGGGAACTGCGCGCGTTCGCCACAGGCGAGTGGCTAGACGGTTCCCGTAATGCGCGTGTAGGCTTCGCCTTCGTTGACGGTGGCGCGTTCGGGGCGGCCTTGGTGGCGATAGATGACGCGGGTGTGATCGAGGCCCAGGAGGTACATGATCGTCGCGTGCAGGTCGTGAACGTGCAGACGATCCTCGACGGCGTGCAGGCCCATTTCGTCGGTGGAGCCGATGACGCGGCCGCCTTGCACGCCGCCGCCCGCCATCCACATCGTAAAGCCGTACGGGTTATGATCGCGCCCGTCGCCCGCTTCGGACTGCGGCGTTCGGCCGAATTCGCCGCCCCAGATCACCAGTGTGCTGTCCAACAGACCACGACGCTTGAGGTCCTTGAGCAAGCCCGCGATCGGCCTGTCGCTGCCTCGGCAATTCGTGGCGTGATTGGTCTCGATGTTGCGATGGGCGTCCCACTTGCTGCCTGAGCCGTGATAAAGCTGCACGAAGCGCACGCCGCGTTCCACCAGCCGTCGACCCAACAGGCACATGCGGCCATAGGTCGCCGTCAGCGGGTCGTTGATACCGTAGAGGTTTTTCGTTGCTTCGGTTTCCTGCGCCATATCAACCGCTTCGGGCGCTTGCGCTTGCATACGATAGGCGAGTTCGTAGCTGTTGATACGCGCGTCAAGTTCGTCTTGCCCCGGCCGATCCTGAGCGTGTTCGCGATTCAGCTGAGCCAGGAGCTCCAGTCGACCGCGCTGTTGATCGGGTGAGATCGTCGCAGGTGGATTGAGGTAATTGATCGGCTCGGTGGTCGGATAGATGCGCGTGCCCTGATAGACAGCCGGCATGAAGCCGGTGCCCCAATTGCGTGCGCCGTTGTTCACGCTGGCGGCGTTGTCCTGCATGACGACGAATGCCGGAAGATTCTCGTTCTCCGTGCCGAGCCCGTACGTCACCCAGGCCCCGAGCGACGGCCGGCCTCCGACGATGGAGCCGGTATTCATCTGGCTCACGCCGTTGGAGTGATTCAGTCCGTTGGCCCAGCAGGAGTGAACGACGGCGATGTCGTCAACGCATTCGGCAATGTTCGGCAGCCAGTCGGAGACCCACAGGCCGCTCTGGCCATGCCGAGTCCAGCGCCGGCGCGACGGGAGAATCGGGGAATAGAACTCGCCCATCGGCGTGATGACGGGCCGAAAGCTGTCCGGAATGCGCTGACCAGCCAATCGATTCACGAGCGGCTTCGGATCGAACGTATCAATATGGCTCGGGCCGCCTTCCATGAAGCAGAAGATGACGCTTTTGGCCTTGGCGGCGAAATGCGGTGTGCGAGCCGCAAGCGGGTGAGCCGATCCCCGGGAGGGGGTAGTTTGCGCGACGGCTTTGTCGCCAAGCAAGTAGCTCAACGCGAGCGCTCCGAAGCCGGCGCCGCTCGTCAGCAACATGTCGCGCCGTGAAAACACGGGCGTGGACCGGCCACAGCCGTAGCGAGCATTGTTCGTCATGGTGCGTATTATATCGTCGAGATGGCCGAGCGTGCGACAGAATTTCCCGCCGTTCACGTTTAGCGTTCGCGTCGCGCCCTGCGAGCGCTGAACGTAAACCGACTATGCCCGCCGCAAGATGTCAACCGCGTCGAACGCCTGGCCGAGGACGGGACGACTTGGCACGCCAAGCCATTGGTCGAGCAGCGTGGCGTAGACCTGGCGGAAGTCGATGGCGTGCGGCAAGTTGCCGTTGTCGAGATTGACCAGCCGCGGATGCTCGCCGACCAGGCCCGAACGGACGCGGCCGCCGACGAACAGCATCGGGGCGCCGGAGCCGTGGTCGGTTCCCTGGCTGCCGTTCTCATGGCCGCGCCGGCCGAATTCGGAGAAGGTGACGATGAGCACGCGGTTGCCCTGCCCGCGCGCTGCCATATCGCGATAGAACGCCGTGATCGAATCGGACACGTCGCGCAACAAACTGGTGTGCAGCGGCGCTTGCGCGGCATGCGTGTCGAAGCCATCGTGCGTGACGTAGAAGAGCCGTGCGCCGATATTCGCGTCGATCAGTTGTGCCGCCAGCTTCAGGTGATTGCCGAGCGCCGACGTCGGGTACGGCACGCGCGGCTGGTAATTGCGGCCTATCTCCGACAGACGCTGGCTGCTGGCGTAGGTCTGCACGGCCGTTCGCTGAACGAAATCGAGCAAGCTCGGCGGTGGATTCTCGGCGGGACGCGACGATGTGTTGAGCAAGTCTCGCTGTTGCCGGCGATCCGATGCGCTCGACGCTTGCAATCGAAGCTGGAAATCGTCGAGCGTGGCGATCGACGGTACGCGAGCCGGAGCGCCGGTGAGCGCCAGCGGAGCGGATTCGTTCGGGTTGGCAAGGTGGAACGATGTCGCGGCCGGAATGTGCCGTAGCGCGCGGCCGATCCAGCCTTCATTGAGGGTTTCGGCCGTGCTGGCGGCGTGCCAGATGTCCATGGATCGGAAGTGCGATTGATTCGGGTTCGGATAACCGACGCCCTGCACGATGCACAGCGCGTTGTCTTGCAATAGCCCGTGCAGTCCGGTCATGGCGGGATGCAGACCGATACTGTCATTGACGCGAAGCGAATTCTGGATACGCAGCGTCGGGCGCAAGCGCACATAATCGGGGTTGTTGAACGGGATGACTGTGTTCAGCCCGTCGTTGCCCCCGGTGAGTTGAACGACAACAAGGATTGTATCGCGCGCCCCGCCTTGCTGAGGCTGCGGCGTGTTGGCGACAGCGCGGCCAAGAAAGTTTGGAAGCGCCCCCGTCAGGGCAACCATGCTCGAACCGGCGAGCGAAAAACGCAGAAAGTCACGGCGGGTGGTATGCATAAAGCGCTCCTCGGATGTCTCGCCGCTCACCGTTTACGTTTAGCGTTCGCAACGCGTCGCGCGAACGCTAAACGTAAACATGAAAGCGGCTAATCCAGCTGAAACTCCGGCAGACATAATACCAAATGACAGAGCGTACGGGAACGATGATTCGCGGCGTCGTCCGCAGTCCAGTACACCGGATACGTCGCACGTTCGGCGCCCGCGGCATATTGCGTCAACCGTTCGCGCGTCGCGGCCGACACGTCGCCTTGCAAGAACAACCGCACGAGAAAGTCTATTTGTTGCGCGTTCGTTTGCGCGCCATGGCGGCGCAAAAACGGGGCGGGATCAAGCCGGCGGCCAAAACGGTTGTCGTTTGTTGACGTCAATGCCAGCGCGAGGTTTTGTCGCAACAGGAACGTCTGTCCGTTAAGCCAAGCTCGCCCGCCGTCCCAGCCGGCAACAGATGGCGGGTAGAACAGGCGCTGCCCGAGACCCTCAAGCGCCCGCGCCAGCTCAACGGTACCGACGCCGCCCTGCCCCGCTTCCGCAACGCGATGTCCATCGAGTCCACGCACGATGCCCAGCAGGTAATCGACCGGCGACTTGATCTTGGCGCGATAGGCATGCTGCGAGAAAAACAAATTCGACCGCAGCACGCGCTCGGCCATGGCGCCGAAGTTCCACTCGCGGCGAAACTCCGTGGCGAGCGGCTCCAAGAGCGCCGGCGCCGGTTCAAGCGTGTCGCTGATGAAAAAGCGGAACAACTTCTTGGCGATGAAGTACGGGGCCGACTCTTGCTCCAGGCAGATGCGGACGATGTCGTCGCCGCGCCAGTTGCCGCGCTGGCCGAGCACGTTTTTCTCCGTCGGATCGAAATCCGCTTCGCGAAAGATCGGCTCGTTGTTTTGGATGCGCCAGCCGGTAAGAGCTCGCGCCGCCTCGCGGATATCGGTCTCGGTGTAGTTGCGCTGTCCCGGCCGCCTCGCATTGGTGACCCCGAGGCTGAACAGCTCCATCAGTTCGCGGGCGTAGTTCTCGTTGGGCCGGTTGCGCTGGCTCAGCACGGTGTCGAGCCAGATCATCATGGCGGGGTCGCGCGACATCTCAACCAGCAGGGTACGGAAATTGCCCTGGGCGTGCCCGCGCATCAGGTCGTATTGGCGAAGCATGAAGCGAGCACTACCCACCTTGATATTGCTGGTGGCGAAATGGTTGTGCCAAAACAGCGTCAGCTTTTCTCGCAACGGATGCGGGCTGTAGAGCATGCGATACAGCCAAAGCGAGGAAATCTGCCCGCCGTTGTTCTGCCCGTCCGGCCCCGTGTTGGCGCCGGCAATCGTCCGCGCCATCGTGCCGTAGACTTCCTCCGCCTGGGCATCGCTTCGGCCCTGCCACAGATCGGTGATCGTTCGCTCCGGCCCATCGCGCAGGGCCGCTTGCAGATCGTCCCAGCTCGGCCCAAAGGTGGCGCGGCGCAGCAGATGCCCGGCCTTCTTGAGGTCCCACGGCGATTCCGCGCTGGGGCGATACGGTTGCCAGGCCCATTGCGCATTGATTGCTTGCGGGCTTTGGAACATTGGTGAGTCCTCCGTTTACGTTTAGCGATCGCATGGTGGGATGCGAGTGCAGAACGTAAACCGGCGAATGCTACCGTTTCTTCGGCTGCCAGAAGACATCGTACCGGAAATCGTTTGCGCCGTAGGTTGATTCGAGCCGCAGCGTGCCGAGCTGATCGACCCAATCGAGGATTCGGCGCAGCTCTTCGGCTGCCGTCTTGGGCGGCAGGGCGTAGCTGAGAATCAATTGCGTCAGCGTTTGATCCTGGTTCATGCGAATAATCTCGCCGAGCCCAGACGAATAGAAACGAGTCTGCATGGACGCGGGCGAGGCCTGTTGAATTCGCTCGGCCTGCAACAGATCGATGAGATCGCGAGCGAGTTCCGCAGTGCCACTCATGACAAACTGGTTGCCGACGGTCACGTAAGTTGGGCTGAAGTTGAAGCGTATGCCGGTCGGATCGCCGTCGAACTTTTTGGTCTCTGAGAAGTAATACGAGACCAAGTCGCAGCCCTTGTACTTTTCTTCCTTGAGCGTCAGACCGACCTGAAAGGTCGCCAGCAGTGCAGCGGCACGGAAAATCGAGTTCATGTCCTTGGCGAATGTCTGATCGCGCATGTCGACGACGAGGGCGACGGCGGGGAACGGCGCCGCGGGCTTCACCTTGTATGGCCGTTCTTTTTGCTGAGCAAAGACGAGCCGGTGGTGCGGTCCCATGGCCTTGAACAGCTTGGCGAGCTTGATACCCCCAAGAAACTTGGCGAGATTCTTATCCCCTTCATCAAGCCCGGCGGCGTTTTTTGCGCCGAGGATCTCAACACGCTTTTCCCAAAGCTCGCCCAAGTCGAGGAAGTAACTTGAACTCGAGATGACGCGCGGCGGCTGCAACGGCGTCATCGTTCCGGCTTTATCCGCCGGCAGTATCATGTGCTTCACCGGCGCCATACCGTTCGCGCCGACCGGCATCGCAATCCCGATACGGTAACCGCCCGCCGTCTCCCGATTCACCGATGCGGCGACGTACGGCGTCCGCTTTAGCAAGTCGGCAAACCCGCCGAAGAGCAACATCTGAAACGGGTCGAGGCCGGCGGCATCCAGTCCATTCTTGAACTCAGGATTGTTCGATCGTACCTCATCCAAGTTGATCCATCCCCATGCCAGCGGCTTCCCCGCTGTTTTCTTGATCGCGTCGACAAAGCGTGGGTTGTGCATAACACTCGTCTTCTTTGACGGCGCCTCGAGCGCCAGCTTCAAGACCGCATCGTCGCTGGCGATGAGAAACGCGCCGTCCATGATGGCGAAGCGAACCTTCGGCCCGACCTGGCCGACTTCAACTCCGTCGCGCATGCTGCGCTCGAGCTTGTCCTTCGACTCCTGGCGTTCGAGTTCTTTCTGCACAATGTCGAACGCGACATCGAGAAAGCGACGCAATTTCTTCTCGTCGTTCGCTTGAATAACCAACACCGCGCCGCCTGGTTGCGTTAACTTGGCGCCGAGTACGACGACGCCGGACGTCAACTCATCGAGCAGGTCATAACGATTCTGGTCAAGCTGCTTCTCAAGATACGCAAGGAGTTGGTAGAATTGCCGCGTGTTCGTCGAATCGTAGAGATCGCGGACGCCGGCCAACTTCTGGGCCTGTAGAAATACCTCGTTCTTTAGGACGGCGTCGACGAGGTCGCGCGGCTTCTGTACGTAGACGATAGCTTCCGCCTGCTTGGGCACGAACCGCAATGGGCTCCTGGGGTCCTGGGCGCTTGCCGTCGGGATGATGAACGCGAACAGGCCGAGCGTGCAAAGCCAACGTGCCGACATGACGATTCCCCGCGGGTGTTGAGTCGTTTGATACCTGATTTACTTGACGCGCGGTCCGCGGGTTTCACAAAACGAACCTTCGGCCCGGAGCGCGAGCGACGGGCTACGCTGCCCGTCGCTTTCGCTACGGGCTAGCTCGGGCCAACATCATGTGCACCGTCACAATCATTCCACGGGAATCGGGCGTTCGTCTGGCATGCAATCGCGATGAGTCGCGCGCGCGTCCCGCTGCGCTACATCCTCGCATCGTGACGATCGGCGATCGCCGCGCCATCATGCCGATCGATCCACTTTCAGGAGGCTCGTGGATTGCCGTCAACGATGTCGGTCTCGTCTTCACGATTCTCAACGCGAACCCTCTCCCCAGGCCGACCAATGTGCCGACACCGAAGCGCAGTCGAGGAACGATCATCCCCGACCTTGTCTCGGCGGCGACGCTGGAGGAAGCGTACGCACGCACGGACACGCTGAAAGCCGACACTTATGCCGGCTTTCGGCTCGTGATGGTGGACGAACGGCGCATCGCCAATGTCTATTGCAATCGCAGCGACTTGATTCGCACGCCGCCGAGCGACCTGAGTGCGCCGGTGATGTTTACATCCTCTGGCCTCGGTGACGCGGTCGTCGATTCGCCTCGCCGCAAGCTCTTCGAAGGCTGGTTCACCTCGGGCCTTGACCGCCGCCAGCGGCAGGACGAGTACCATCGGCACACCTGGCCTGATCAGCCGGAACTGAGCGTCTGCATGCGCCGCTCGGATGCCCGAACGGTGAGCCTGACAATCGTAGAGATCGACACGCGCGAGGCGCGCATGATCTATCATGCCGAAGCACCTGATCAACCAACGAACGCAATCCTGACGTCATTAGACCGGGTCGTTCGCCGGGCACGTTTCTGACGTGAACGAAGACGCGCGTTGAAATCGTGGGACACGGAAAACAGCCCTGCGATTCGACACGACCTGCCGCGCTTACAGGCAACTTCGTCTTCGAAAATGGCGTTGCCGCTTCGAAGGCATCGCCACAACTCATGATGCTCTCATGTGTTTCGTCACGACTGGCTTTCGCATGGACGCGCGGCATGGAAGTTGCATTCGTATACCAAACCGGGTCCTGCGGTCTCTCCCACCTGACCTACATCTGCGCAAATGCGACGCCGATTCCACCGCTTTGGTGGTACGGCGATGCCGTGCGCCATGACTGAGGAATCCGCTTGTCGATGCTGGGAGAATCGATCTGCCCATACTGCGGCGTCGGCTGTCGGCTGGCGTTCGAACGCGACGACACCGACGCCATTCGCGTTCGCGGCGTTGCCTCGGCGGCAGCCAACCTTGGCGGCATCTGTGCCAAGGGTGCCCAGCTTGGCCCAACCATCCATACCCCTGACCGTCTTACCCAACCCCAGCTTCGCTTGAGCCGGCATGACGATTTTCGCCGGGTCGATTGGACGACGGCGTTTCGGTACCTGCGTGAAATCTTCACCAACATTCTGAATACGCACGGCCCCGATGCCATCGCATTCTACGGCAGCGGACAACTCGACACCGAAACGGTCTACCTGATCGGCAAGCTTTTCAAAGGCCATCTCGGCTGTAACAACACCGACTCGAATAGCCGACTGTGCATGGCCGCCGCGGTGGCCGGGTATCGCACGAGTTTGGGCAGCGACGGTCCGCCGACCTGTTATGACGACATCGACGCGGCCGACACGATCGTCATCATGGGCAGCAACATGGCGGAAGCCCATCCGGTGACGTTCGATCGTGTCAAGGCCTCGAAGAAGGCCAACCCGCATCAGCAGATCATTGTGATCGACCCGCGCCGCACGCCGACTGCGGTTCATGCCGACATCTACTTGCCGGTCGCGCCCGGTGGCGACATCGCTCTGTTGAACGCAATCGCGCGAATGCTGCTTGACTTGGGCACGATGGACCGTGACTTCATCGCCAACCATTCGCGCGGGTTCGACGAGTATCGCACATTCCTCCTGGAGCAGAATGCGGTTGAGCTATGCGCCGCCGCCGGCGTCCCCGCGGAGGACGTCTACCGCGTCGCCAAGCTCTTGGCGATGTCCAAGGGCTTCTTGAGCTTCTACTGCATGGGGCTAAATCAGAGCACCGTCGGCATGTGGAAGAACAACAGCCTCATCAACCTGCACTTGTTGCTCGGACAAATCGGCAAGCCCGGCGCGGGGCCGTTTTCGCTTACCGGACAACCCAATGCCATGGGTGGCCGCGAAGGAGGCTTGTTGTCGCACCAGCTTCCTGGTTACCGAACGGTCGAGGATGCGAACCATCGACGAGAGGCCGAGGAATTTTGGGGCCGTAGCCCGGGGACAATCAGCGACAAACCGGGACTGACCGCGGTCGAGATGTTCCGTGATCTCGAAAAGGGCAAGCTCAAGGCCATCTGGATTGCCGGCACGAACCCGGCCGTCAGCTTGCCTGACTTGCATCAGGTTCGTCGCGCCATGGCGAAAGCCCAGCTGGTCGTCGTCAACGACGCCTATCATCCGACGGAGACGTCGAAGCTTGCCGATGTCATTCTTCCCGCGGCCCAGTTCGGCGAGAAAGAATGGACCAGCACCAACAGCGAACGCATGGTCAGCTTCAGCCCCAAGCTTTGGGATCCCCCCGGCGAAGCGCTGCCAGATTGGCAAATCGTCGCTCGCTTTGCCCAGACGCTCGGCTTCAAGGGATTCAATTACGCCAACTCCGCGGAAGTGTGGGACGAGTTCATCCAGATGACCAAGGGCCGGCCATGCGACATGAGCGGTATGACGAGCGCTCGGCTCAAGGAATCCGACGGACTCCAATGGCCTTGCCCCAGTGCTGATCATCCTGGCAGCAAGCGGCGCTATCTTGATCGGCGTTTCGCCACGCCCGACGGCAAGGCAATCTTCCTGCCTCGCGATCACAAAGAGCCGCGCGAGATGCCTGATCACGAATTCCCGTTTGTGCTGACGACCGGGCGACTGTATTCGCACTGGCACACGCTGACGCGCACCGCGAAGGCGGACAAGCTGGTTCGCCGCGAGCCCGCCCCGTTTGTCGAGATCAACCCGCGCGACGCGGAACGGCTCAGCATTCAACAAAACGATCTCGTGCAGATCACTAGCCGGCGCGGCACCGTGCAGTTTCCCGCGCGATTGCGCGACGGCGTTTCGCCCGGTATGGTGTTCATCCCCTTCCACTGGGGCGACCTGTTCGGCGACGGCAACGCGGCGAATTACCTGACGATCAGCGCCATCGGCCGGGTTGCCAAGCAGCCGGAGTTGAAGTTCTGTGCCGTCAGCCTGGAGAAGGTCGCCCAGCCCAAGAAGCGCGTTGTCGCGTTGCCGATGGCCGACGAGGCGGAACCGCAAGTGGAGGGTTCGCTTCCCGCCGAGACGTGGTACTGATGCGCTAATTTTGATGCCCTGGGGTGAGCGCGGCGAACTCCAGGGATCATGGGTTGTCTGAATCCCTGGGGATCGAATGAACCTCCGCGATTTTCTCAAGGCCGGTCACACGCCGACGCTGTTCGCCGCGTTCCTCTACTTCGACGTCAGTTTCATGGTCTGGGTGCTCATCGGTGCGCTCGCCAACTCGATTGTGCCCGAGTTCGGCTTGAGCGAAACGCAGCGCGGCTTGATCGTGGCTGTACCGCTTCTAGGCGGCGCCATCTTGCGGTTGGCGCTCGGCATGATGACCGATCACTTTGGCGCGAAAGTGACCGGCGCGATCGGGCTTGTAGTCACGGTGATTCCGCTGCTGCTGGGTTGGCTATGGGCGGACAGCTTCGACAAGATTCTGATCGTTGGATTGATGCTGGGTGTCGCCGGCGCCAGTTTCGCGGTGGCGTTGCCCCTGGCGAGCCGATGGTATCCACCGCAGTATCAAGGTTTGGCCATGGGCATCGCCGGCGCGGGCAACAGCGGCACGGCGCTCGCTACCTTTTTCGCACCGCGCATTGCCGAGATTCCCGAGATCGGTTGGCAGGGCGTCTTCGGGCTGGCGCTCATACCGATCGTCCTGACGTTGATTCTCTACGTTCTCCTCGCTCAGGACAGCCCGACGCAGCCCGCGCCGCTGCCCGTCTCCGACTACTTTAAGGTCCTCGGCACCATGGACACCTGGTGGTTCTGCATCTTCTACTCGGTCACCTTCGGCGGATTCGTCGGCCTGGCCAGCTTTCTCAACAGCTTCTTCAAAGTGGAGTACGGCCTTAGCTCTGTGGCGGCAGGCGGCTTCGCGACTTTGTGCGTCATCTCAGGATCGCTGCTTCGTCCCATCGGCGGCTACCTGGCCGATCTGTTCGGCGGCATCCGCATGTTGATTCTCCTCTTTCTCGGCGTCGCCGCCACCATGTTCGGCCTCGGCTGCCTGCCTGACCTCTACGTCGGCACCGCGCTGATGTTCCTCGGCATGGGGTGTCTCGGCATGGGCAATGGCTCCGTCTTTCAACTCGTGCCGTTGCGATTCAAGAATGAGATCGGCGTCGTCACCGGCGTCGTCGGTGCGGCAGGAGGCATCGGCGGCTTCTTTTTGCCGACGGCGCTCGGCTACCTGAAGGATCAGACCGGATCATTCGCGGGCGGGTTCTTCGCCTTCGCAGCGACTGCGTTGATCTGCGCGGGAGTGCTCGCGGTCGTTGCCCGAAGCTGGCAAGGGGTTTTTGTCGACCAAGGCGGAAAAGCGGTCGCGGAGCCCGTTACCGAGCCGGCGTAACTACGCCAGATTCAAATCGCGCCCATTCATCTCATCGGCATCGCCGCTCCACGGCGTTGCCATTACAAAAAGCACATACTTTCAACCGTTCATGGTTTTGTAAAAAAGATTTTCTGGGAACAATGAAAACCCTCCGTATCGGCAATGGTTGCGGGTTCTGGGGCGACAACATCGACGCTCCGATCCGGCTCGCCCAGCGCGGCAAGCTCGATTACCTTACGCTCGAGTACCTTGCCGAACTGACGATGTCAATCCTTGCACTGCAAAAACAGCGCGATCCCGACAAGGGCTATGCCGGCGACTTTCTCGATGTTCTCGCACGACTGACGCCGATTCTGCATCAACAGCCGAAGCTGAAAATTATCACCAACGCCGGCGGAATGAACCCTTTGGCGTGCGCCCACCGGGCCAGGAGCATTCTGGCAAAAGCGGGGCTGGCTCGGAAGATCGGAGTGGTGACGGGGGACGACCTAATGCCCTGCCTCGACGCCCTGCTCCCCGCACATCCATTCACCAATCTCGACACCGGCGAAGTGCTGCAAACGATTCGGCCGCGCGTCGTCAGCGCCAACGCGTATCTTGGCGCCAGGCCGATCGCCGACGCGCTAGCGCAAGGGGCGGACATCGTCATCACCGGGCGTGTCGCCGACGCTTCTCTTACCGTTGGCCCGGCGATGCACGAGTTCGGCTGGGCGCCGGACGCCTGGGATCGCCTATCGGCGGCGAGCGTTGCGGGGCACCTCATCGAGTGCGGCGCCCAGGTCTGTGGCGGCCTGTGGTGCAGCTGGCGCGATGTTAGCGATTGGGCGGACATCGGCTATCCGTTCGTTGACCTCCACGATGACGGGGCGTTTACGATCTCATCGGACGCTGGCCCTGGGGTCATTCGCGAGACAATGATCGAACAACTCCTCTACGAGGTCGGCGATCCGGCGCGATACCTAACGCCCGACGTTGTTGCCGACTTCACGAGCGTTGCCGTACAACCAGTCGATGGTCGTACCATGCGCGTCAGCCACGCCAAGGGCACGCCGGCCACCGATACCTATAAGGTGTCGATCGCCTATCGCGACGGCTACATGGCAAGCGGAACTCTTGTGATCGCCGGACCCGGTGCCGTCGAGAAGGCGAAGATCTCAGGCGAGGCATTGCTGCAGCGCACCGGTTGCACCTTCGATCGCAGCAACATCGAATGCCTGGGGGCGGGGGCGTGTGCTCCGGGAATCGTCTCCCCTCTCCGGACCGGGGGCGAGGGGCCGGGGGTGAGGGGGGAACTCGCCGAGGTCGTACTGCGTGTGAGCGTCCATGATCATCGCAAGGAAGCCGTGGAGCGATTTGCCAAGGAGTTCGCTCCGCTCGTGACGTCGGGGCCGCCGGGAGTGACCGGGTACACGACCGGTCGGCCGCCGGTACGCGAAGTATTCGCGTATTGGCCAGCGGTTGTCGAGAAGAGCGTCGTACAGGCCAAGGTGGAGATATTGAAATGATCCGATTGAGCGACATCGCGCATGGCCGATCGGGCGACAAGGGGAATCACGCCAACATCGCCGTCATCGCGTACACGCAGGCCGGCTACGATTGGCTGCGCGACCACCTGACGGCCGAGTTGGTCTCCATTTATTTCGCGCCGATGAAGCCGAGCCGAGTCCAACGTTTCGAGGCGCCGAACGTATGGGGGCTGAATTTCCTGTTGAATGACATTCTCGCCGGCGGGGCGAGCCGATCGCTGCGCATCGATACGCAGGGCAAGACCCTGGCGTTGACGCTGTTGCAAATGGAGATCGGCGTGCCCGCGAGTATCGAAGCGATGAAAAGGCCATTCACAACATGACGGGGTAGAAACCACTTCCCTCCATGATTTGGTGTCACGTGACATTGTGAATTGGAGAGACGACATGAGCGATTCACTGATCCTTTTTAACGTGAAAAGTTCGACAGCGATCATCACGCTGAACCGGTCGGACAAGCGCAATGCGCTGAGCCGGGGGCTGATTGACGCGATCTCAGAAGCGTTCACGCGGGCGCTAAACGATGACGGTGTTCGCTGCGTCGTTCTTGCGGCCGCGGGGTCGGTGTTTTGCGCCGGCATGGACCTCTCCGAACTGCAGCAGTCGATCGACTTGCCGCCAGATCAATCGCCTGTGTGGGACGACGCGTATCGCCTTGCGAAGCTGTACGACCAGATCTATGCGATGCCGAAACCGACGATCGCTCTGGTGCAAGGCGCCGCGGTTGCCGGCGGCGCGGGGTTGATCACGGTATGCGATTTGGCGATCGCGGCGCCGGAGGCGAAGTTCGGCTATCCGGAGGTGCGTCGCGGCCTGGTTGCCGCCATGGTGATGCCACATCTCATGCGCCACGTCGGCGAACGGACGGCTCGCTGGTTGCTTTTGTCGGGGGATTTGATCGATGCCAACGAGGCGGCACGTGTCGGTTTGATCAACGAAGTCGTGCCGGGCGACCGCTTGCTTGATCGCGCCCTGGCGATGGCCAAAGCCTGCGCCGAAGGTGGGCCGCAGGCGCTGGCCAAGACGAAGGAGTACTTGAGGCAATTCTCGCATCAGTCGCTGTCGATCGAAGAAGCCGCCAAGGCCAGCGCCGCTCCGCGTTTGACCCAAGAATGCCAGGCGGGGCTGCGAGCATTTTTTGCCAAGAAACCGGCGCCGTGGATTCAGGGGTGATGGTGGGCAAACCTTTCACCGCGGTTTCCCGTCTTTTTCCTTGGAGAACCATACCGGGAGGTCGCAGGTCATGAGATTTGCTCTCGTCGTCTGTTTGCTGACCGTAGCAGCGGGTGGCGCCCAAGCCCAGGAATCGGCTGCGCCATTGCCGCCGCGACTGGCATTTGTGACCAAGATCGACACCGCCGCTGGAGCCATTGTTGTGACTGAATCGGTGGCAACGCCCATCTACCGCGAGAAGCGCGGCGTGCAAGTGCTTGATCCGAAGACTGGATTCTTCAAGGATTCTGGCCGAGTCGCCTACGATCGCGTTGGGACCGAGTACTTTCCGGCCACGCATGAGTTCTTCATCAAACCAATAGCGCTGCACTTGCTGGAGTGGGGCAAGACGTATGATGGCCAAACTCGAGTGCTGACGGTGGGCGGCAAGAAGCTCGCGCCGGATGCAGTTTGGCAGCAAATCAAAGTCGGCGATCCCATCTTAATCTCAGCAAATGAAAAGGGTGTTGACGCCAGGTTTCTGCATTTCTTCAAGGCTCGGCAGGAGCCTCGCCCTCCCGTGCCGCCAGCGATTCCGGTGCCGGACGCTGGTCCGGTGGAGAGTGGCGAGTGCGAGTGGAGAGTGGCGAGAATAAGATTGGACTTCCTCTCTCGCCACTCTCCACTCGTCACTCGCCACTACTAGGAGCCGGCCCGATTCGAGGGCTTGACCAAATCGAGTTTTGGCTAAAGATTGGACGATGAGCGTTCTTCGCCGCACAACCATGGTAGTGGTGAGTGACGAGTGGTGAGTGGCGAGAGAAGAAGTCCAATCTTATTCTCACCACTCGCACTCACCACTCGTCACTCACACGGCGGAGGCGAACTTGGCATCGATCTTCGACAAGGAAAGTATCGTCGCCGGGCCGGGCTTCAATCGCTGGCTCGTGCCGCCGGCCGCGTTGGCAATCCATCTCTCGATCGGCATGGCCTACGGGTTCAGCGTATTCTGGCTACCGTTGAGCCGGGCGGTCGGCATCCAGCAGCCGATCGCGTGCCCGGACGCCATGGGGCTGCCCGATCGCATCGTCACCACCTCGCATGACTGGTCGATCTCAATGCTCGGGTGGATGTACACACTGTTCTTTGTGTTCCTGGGTGGGTCGGCGGCGGTGCTGGGGCCGTGGGTCGAGGCGGCCGGTCCGCGAAAAGCGGGCCTGGTAGCCGCGTGCTGTTGGGGCGGGGGACTCTGCCTTTCCGCGTTGGGCGTGTGGCTTCATCAGATCTGGCTCCTTTGGCTCGGCGCCGGCGTGATCGGCGGCATCGGCCTGGGGCTCGGCTACATCTCTCCGGTCTCCACGCTCCTGAAGTGGTTTCCCGATCGCCGCGGCATGGCCACCGGACTGGCCATCATGGGCTTCGGCGGCGGCGCCATGGTCGGCGCTCCTTTCGCCAACATCCTCATGACAACCTTCGCCGATGACGCATCGGTCGGGGTGTGGCAGACGTTTCTCGTGCTCGGCATCCTGTACTTCGTCGTGATGACGCTCGGTGCGCTCGGCTATCGCCTGCCCCCGCCGGGCTGGCATCCATCGACGCATGGTCCCGCGCCGGCTGCGAACGCCACGATTGACTCCGATGTGGCGACGCGCTTCGTGCCGGTGGCGCGGGCCTGGCGGACGCCGCAGTTCTGGCTCGCCTGGTGGGTGCTTTGCCTTAACGTCTCGGCCGGCATCGGCGTGCTAGGCATGGCGTCGCCGATGATACAAGAAGTGTTCGGTGGAAGATTGGTCGGTGTCGATGCGCCGTTCGAGGAACTGAGTCGAACACAAAAGGAACGGCTGGCGACGATCGCGGCTGGATTCGCCGGGCTGTTGTCGCTTTTTAACATCGTCGGCCGGTTCGCCTGGGCGTCGTTCTCGGACATCATTGGCCGCAAGGCGACGTATGCTATTTTCTTTCTGCTGGGCGCGGCTCTTTATGCGGCGATTCCGTGGACAGGGCGGACGAGCAACCTGGCCCTGTTCGTCGCGCTCTCTTGCGTGATTCTAACGATGTACGGCGGCGGGTTCGCGGCCATCCCGGCCTACCTAGCCGATCTGTTTGGCCCGCAGCAGATCTCGGCGATTCATGGTCGCCTGCTGACGGCATGGTCGGCGGCTGGCATTCTTGGCCCGGTCGTCGTCAACTACTTGCGGGATTGGCAGCGCGAGCGCGGCCTGCCGGCGGCGCAGGCATATGACATGACCATGTACCTCTTGGCGGCGATGTTGCTCGCTGGCTTGGTGTGTAATATGCTGATTCGTCCCGTGGCAGCCGAGGTGTTTGAATCGCAATCGGAATCGAGCACGCCGGCCGACGAGTCGCCGAGCGATGCGCCGACGGGAGGCCGGGTATCGCAGCATTGGCTGGTGGCCGCGGCATGGACCGCCGTCGCATTGCCGCTGGCGTGGGGCGTATTTCACACGCTGATGACGGCACGGGCGTTTTTCGAATGACCGTCATAGTCCGAAGCGTAGGGTAAGTTACGCCCGCATCCATCGCTTACGCTTCAGGCTCTGGTTCCTACAATTTCCTTTGGTAACATTGAATCCCACAAAGGAACACCTCAACATGCGGAAGATTCAGATTGGAAACTGTGCGGAAAACGTCGTCGAACGGGCCGACTATCCGCCCCAGCGCATCAAGGCGATTCTCGGCAACGAGACCGTCGCAGTCCTCGGTTATGGCGTGCAGGGGCGAGGGCAGTCGCTCAACATGAAAGACAACGGCGTCAACGTCGTCATCGGCCTGCGCGACACCAAGGGCAGAAGCTGGGACCTTGCTCAGCAGGACGGCTGGGTCCCCGGCAAGACGCTCCTCTCCCTCGAAGAAGCCACGACCAAGGGCACCATCGTGCAATACCTTCTCTCCGACGCCGGGCAGAAGGACCAATGGCCCAAATTGAAGCCGCTCTTGACGGCCGGCAAGGCGCTATACTTCTCGCACGGGTTTAGCATCGTTTACAAGGACCAGACCGGCGTCATCCCGCCCAAGGACATCGACGTGATCCTCGTGGCGCCGAAAGGCTCCGGCACGACCGTTCGCCGGTTGTTCCTCGAAGGCAAAGGCATCAACGCCAGCTATGCCATTCATCAAGACGCGACCGGGAAGGCACTCGACCGTTGCCTGGCCACCGGCATCGCCATCGGTTCCGGCTATCTCTTCGAGACCACCTTCCAGAAGGAAGTCTACAGCGATCTCACCGGCGAACGTGGCGTCCTCATGGGCGCCATTTACGGCCTTTGGCTCGCACAGTACGAAGTGCTGCGGGAGCATGGCCATTCGCCTTCGGAAGCGTTCAACGAAACCGTCGAAGAGGCGACGCAATCGCTCTATCCGCTCATCGCGGAGAACGGCATGGACTGGATGTACGCCAATTGCTCGACGACGGCCCAGCGCGGAGCGCTCGATTGGTTCAAAATCTTCCGCGACGCCACCAAGCCGGTGTTCGAGAAGCTGTACCAGAGCGTTGCCAGCGGGGAGGAAACAAAGCGTGTGCTCGACGCCAACAGCCGAGCGGATTATCGCGAACAACTCGAAAAGGAGCTGAAAGAAGTCGCCGCCAGCGAGATGTGGCAAGCGGGCCAGGTCGTACGTTCGCTTCGTCCGGAGCGGATGGCGAAGTCGAAGGGCTAACGGCGAGCCGTGCAGAGCCGCGTACGAAGTAAGCACCGCTATCGATCCGCTTACCTTGTGCGCGGCTCCTTGGCTTCATTTCACAAATTGACCGACACGATGCTGCTCAGCGCCGTCTCGGCGTCGTTCGTGGTGAACGACTGCACCATGAAGTGATACGTCAGGCCCAGCGTGAGGTTGGTGATTTCAGCGTTGTTCGTGCCGGCGGAAACGGTGGCGACCACATTCCAGAAGCTGCCGGTCCACACTGCGACCTTGTATCCAACCGCACGCGCCGGCTCAACCCATGAGATCAGCACGCTCGTCGGCGTTACGATAGATGCTTGCACCTGCGTCGGCGGCTGCAACGGCAAAGCCGCCGGCGTCTGAGCCGTCACCCATGCGGAACTCGCGGAGTTTGTGGCATTGAATGCTTGTACGAAGAACGAGTACGTTTTCCCAGGCAGCAGACCGACTGCCTGATACCCGGTCGTGTTCACGCCCAGCGTGGCAATGACGATCGGCGTCGGGGCGCTAGTGTCCGAGCGGTAGATGCGATAGCCGCTCTCGCTGGCTACGTCGTTCCAGGATAGCCCGATTGTGCTCGGATTGATCGGCGTCGCCTTGACGTTGGTGGGCGACGCGATGCCGTAGGCGTTGGTGATGCCGGAGATCCAGCCGGTCGATGCTGAGTTGGTGGCGTTGAAGGCCTGGACCATAAAGTAATACGTGGTGCCAGGATTCAGGTTCTTTGCGGTAAACGCAGGAACGGTCGGCGTGGTCGAGCCCAGGAGCACGGCCTGCGTGCCATTCCAGCCGTACACGCGATAGCCGGTAGCGCCGCTGGCATTGTTCCAGGCGAGATTGATCTGCGTTTGGGTCACCCCGCCGATGCGAAAGTTCGTCGGCGCCGTGATGGGGTTGCGCGGCGTTTGGATGGACGCCCAGGCGCTGCGAGCCGAGGCAGACACGCTAAACGCTTCGACGACGAACCACTGAATCTGATTCGGCGCCAGTTGGCCCACCGTTACGGTTGTCACATCCTTGGCGACCGTCGTAACCAGGAGTGCCTGCGAACCATTCCAGCGAAAGACGCGGTAGCCGACCTCGTTAGCGACGTTGGTCCACGTGAGCTTCACCTGAGTCGGTGCGACCGCGGCCAACTGCAGGGTCGGCGCGGCGACGGACAAGCATTGGCGTTCTTCCAGGACTTCAAACGTGGGCTCGTACCCGCGCCGGCGATTGCGGCGCGGCAACACGATTTCGATCAACGACATGGCAAAATCTCCTTATCATGGGCGCAACGATATGGTCCGTGCGCGGCATCCGCGCCGCCGGTTAGGGTGCGATAACGCACTATGCGCCATCGTAGACCTCACGCACCGCGTGAGGAGATCGTCACGCCGCGCGTGACGCCTACCGTGCGGTGCGTTGCACGCACTCTTCGATCGAGTAGACAATCGAACAATTAGGAACCCCGCGCGCCTTATGCCGTAGTCAAGACCGGCTGTCCAGAGCATTTTTTTCAAAAAAAGAGTGAAAATGACCCATACCTCGTTAGAATGTCTGCGCTGACTCGCAATCAGTTCCAAGGCCGAATCCATTCACCATCGCGGAGATTCCCTCCATGACTCGCGTGCCTCGAACGATCGTATTTTCCGTTATTGCCTGCGCGTACCTGGCAGCATCTGCCATAGCACAAGGCGATTTGTCCGAGTTCAAGACCGTCGACACGGCCATCCGCACGAAGCTGAGCAAGCCCGCCCCCGCGACGGCGGGCTCGCCTGGCTATCTCGGCGTGGCGACCAGTCTTGACGCCGCTGGACGCGTCATCATCTCCGACGTCGACACGGGGTCTAACGCCGCCAGCACCGGCCTAAAGGCCGGTGATCGGGTCGTTCAGGTCGACGGCAAAGACGCCAAAACGCTTGACGCCTTGCGAACCTGGCTGCAAACCAAATCCGCGGGGGACACCGTCAAGTTCACCGTCGAGCGCGGCAAAGAGCGGCTCGAGATCGTCGCCGGGCTTGCGCCGACGAGCCGGGTCATGCAGGTCGGGCAAAAGCGTGCCGTCCTCGGCATCCAGGTTGACGACGCCGACGACGGCAAAGGCGCCGTCGTCAAGATCGTCACCACAGGTCTGCCGGCCGACAAGGCCGGCATCAAAGTCGGTGACCTTATCCTCAAAGTCAACGACCGCCCCCTCGTCGACGGTGTCAAGCTGCCCAACATCCTCATCGACCACAAACCGGGCGATGTTCTGAAACTGCTCGTCAAACCGCAAGCCAAGGCCGAGGAGAAGGAACTCAAGCTCACGCTCGTTCCCGAGCCGGATGGCGGGTTCGGCAAAGGCAAAGGCGGCAAGTTCGGCGGCGGCTTCGACACCCGCATCGCCAGCCTCTGGAAAAAAGACACCTATCGTCTCGCCATCGTTTGCGTCGAGTATCCCGATGTAAAACACAACGACAAGATCAAACCAGAACATTGGGAACAGTCTCTGTTCTCTAAAAAAACTTACGCCGGCACCAGCGCGACGGGACAGAAGGTTTACGGCAGCATGCACGACTACTATCAAGAGCAGTCGTTCGGCCGTCTCAAGGTCGAAGGCAAGTGCTTCCCGTTCGTCACGGTGAGCAAGAAACGCAGCGAGTACGCTTCCGCCAATACCGGCCCCGCCAAGACGGCGCTGCTCGGCGAAGCACTCGACGCCCTCTACAAACGCGACGGCAAGGATGCCCTTAAGGGCTTCGACGGCATCTTCTTCCTCTACGCCGGCGACCGCGTCCAAACCAACCGCGGCGGCCTCTATTGGCCTCACAAGTCGTTCTTCACGCATCAAGGGCAGCGCTGGCCCTACTTCATCGTTCAGGAGGGGGGCGCTCGCATGTGCGACATCAGCGTCATCTGCCATGAGTTCGGCCACATGCTCGGCCTGCCCGATCTTTATGCGCGGCCCGAGAATCCCGGCTCCGAAGGCGTCGGCGCGTGGTGCGCCATGTCCAACCAAGTCGGCGGCGGTCGGCCTCAGCATTTCTCCGCCTGGTCCAAAGAGCAACTCGGCTGGATTTCCCCGGCCATCATTGATCCCACCGTCAAGCAAAAGCTGATTCTTTCGCCGATCGAAAACTCGCCGAATGAGTGTTTCAAGGTGCTTGCTCGTCCCGACGGCAGCGAGTATTTCTTGCTCGAAAACCGCCGGCGCAAGGGGTTCGACATAAGCCTCCCCGCGGAAGGACTGTTGATCTGGCGCGTCGTGCAAGGCCGGCCGATCCTGGAGGAATCGCACGGCATCGAAGGCCCGATGGGGCCGCGCGTGTTCCTCGACTCCGTGCCGTTCCCGAGCCCGGCGAATCGTTCGTTCACGCCGCACACGACACCGTCGAGCCGAGCCCAACTCGGCGGCGGGCAGCCGGTGCACATCACGAACATTCGCCGATTGGCAGATGGACGAATTACGTTTTATGTCGGCTACGAATATTATTGAGGGTGTTGTTTAGCCGCTCGCTTCCGGCGAGCGCGAAGTCCGCGCTCGCCAGAGGCGAGCGGCTAAACCGAACGGGAGAATCGCCATGGACGAAGAAGAACTCGTGACCATCGCTCGATTCGAACTCGCCAACGAAGCCGAGTTGGCCAAGTTGCATCTTGAAGAAGCCGGCATCAGGGCGTGCCTCACCGATGCCGAGACGGTAAACATGGATTGGCTCTTGGGCGCAGCCGTCGGATATATCAAGGTTCAAGTGGCGGCATCCCAGGCGGAGGAAGCCACTCAAGTGTTGGCGGATCACGCTCCGCCGGCCGACGCTGATGCCTCTGCGGACGATGAAGAAACGGACGAGATCACGAAATGTCTCTCGTGTGGCCAAACGCTCGCAGACGACGTTGAAAAATGTCCTTCCTGCGGCTGGAGCTATGACGGCGAGCCGGAACCCGAAATGCCCGCGGAACCCGCCGCGGACACCTCGACGGCGATCAAAGAGAAATCGACCGACATCACGGCGGACAGCTAAGCGCGCGGCTGTCACGCCGCCGCGCGTGTCGCCACGCCAAGTTTGCGAGCCTCATTCATGGCTTCCCGAATCCTCGCAAAGGGCTCGGCAAAATCGAACGAACCTAACTTGTCGATCGATTCACGCAATTTTGCCACATCCTGCGGATAATCCTTGTGACAGAAAATGCGTGGTTGCACCAGGAGCCCCGGCGCCGCATCGTCGGCATCGATCGGCGCCCGCCACAGAGCGATAGGAATGTCGACGCGCAAGCGAATGTCGAGCGTCATCGCGTTGTCGACAAGGATCCACTGAGCCGGCGTTGACGTCTTGTCCACGAGCGTCTTGCCGATGATCTCGCCACAGAGATAGCGAGGCAGCGTGTCGCCGTAGAGGATGGCTTGCACTTTGTTGGGCTGCACGGCGCTTGACAGGCGAAATTCGAGCGGTCGCCCCCATGCATTGGTGACGAGATAGCCCCCGACAAAACCGTTCGGCTCCTGCTGGACGCACAGGAAACCGAGATTGGTGGAGACATTCGATGCGGCTACAGTCACCGTGCATCCTTTCAGCGGGGGTGCCGGGAGAGTTCCAACGGCAGGCCAACAAGGTACAATTCGTCCGCAATTCGGCCTATCTTGACGTGGTTCCCGGTCGGTGGACGGCAGCCTGCGGAGTCTTCCCTAAAGACAATCGTCAGCACGGGACCAATGGGCACAGGCAGCAAAGTCTGCCGAGATTCTCAGCGTTTCGCGATTGGTCGAATCGTTGTGGCTGATGCCATCTCCGTAGTGTTCGGGTGAGATGCGCTATTGATTAGGCACGGGTAGTCCCAGCGCCTTCAGCACGGCGGGGCCGTATTCGTTATACAACTCGCGGGCGAAGCCATGAAGTGTGTACGATTCGAACAGGGACCGCATTTCCTTCGCTCGCCATCTGCCGACCCGGCGAACGAGGTACAGCTTGATCACCGCGTTGTTGCTGGCCCCCGTGGCGACGCAGGAATCCTTGCTGAGCCAAACGACCCGGTTGACATCCAGCCTCAGTTCATCGCCTTTTGCTTTCGCGACCGTGAGCGATCGAACTTCGCCGTACTGCGCGAGCTTATCGCAAACGTAGGAAGGCGGATCGTGCTGGTGAAAGGACAAAAAGATCTTGGGCCGACCCAAGGGCATATCTTCCTCGTCCATGCCGATCCGCAGGCGAGATTCATTGTTAACCAACATGTCGAACACTTTCACCAAGACATCAAGCAGGTGATCGAGCGAGACGTCGAGCGGCGGTCCGTATCGGTTGGCGGCGCCGCACGACAGGCAGAACCACTCGCGTTTCGGCTCGTCGGCAGCCTGTTTCAGGCGTGCCAGGTTTCGTCGGCGTTCGGCGTCGGCGGCTTCCGGCGGTAGCGCCTCGAAGGACGTCTGCGCCACCGCGTCGCTGAACAGGTGATGACCGCTCGGCAAGCTATCGACGTCCGTGCCGTTCCGTTGCAGCTCGTTTATGATGTCCTTCCAAGCGATGAACGTGGCGTCATTGTTAATCCAGAATTCCTGGCTGCATTTGCCGCAACACAGCACGCGGGCCGGCGCGGTCTCGACGCGCGGGGCATACCACTTGCGCGCTCCCGGCGTTGTCCCCTTGAGCTTCGGATGCACCGTCGGCGTCGCCGACTTGGCAGGCGAAACACTCGTCGCCAGCTTCTTTCCGGTGCGCAGGTCGAGGCCACACTTCACGCAGAGCACCGCGTCCGCCGCCAGCGATGCCGAGCACGACGGACAGACCCGGTTCGGCTTCGATTGCTCAACAAGATCGGTTTCGCCTTCAGCGGGCACAACGATCATCGTCGCGCACTGGGGGCACTTGATCTTTTTGCCGGCAATCTCGGTCGGCACGCTCAAGCCTCGATCGCACTCCGGGCAGAAGAATCGAATGCGTTCGGCCATGCGTACCTCCCTCCTCCACGTCGCGGCTGTTGTAGCCCCCGTCTCCGTATCGGGCAATGCTCTGGAGTGCGGTGGCTCGACGCCGGGTGCAGCTGCCAGGCTGGGGCGGATTCGCGTTCGTAGTGCGGACTTGAGGCCGCACGGCGAACGGTTCGGACTGAGGTCCGCACTACCGAATGCCACAGCAAGATAGGCACACCCCTCGACGCCGCTTTCTTATTTTGGAAGTTCTGCCGAGCGCTGGTTACAAAAAAAAAGCGGTGTCGACAGGGTGCTCGACATGGTCTGCGTGGCCTGCTTTGGGAGGGCGAGGCTCCTGCCGAGCCGGAAGCGACAGGATACTCGTCCGAAATCGAGTATTTCGCGGGCTCGCGGCTCGGCAGGAGCCTCGCCCTCCCGTGCCGTTTGCAAACCATGTCGCGCACCCGTCGAGCCACCGGAATCCAAAAGAGTCTTGACGGAACTCCGGCGCGATGGTATTCGCCGCCTTCTATTAACCACAAACCGCGCCCGGACGGGGCGGCGCATCCTGACGCGAATCGGCAGCGCGCGCGACGCGGCCCGGCAGTTTGCGCTTCACACGCAAGAAGGGGAATCTATGCGTCTCTGCGCCTGGTTGGCGCTTCTGGCGGCCTGCACGCTCACCGGCTGCTCGAGCGCCCGCATTATCAACAAAACCGCCGACGGCGGCTGCGTCGCCATATCCGAAAACTCCGACGCCTGGCCCAGCTACAACCGCACCAAGGCCCTTGACCTGATCGGCAAGGAATGTCCGAAGGGCTACAAGATTATCCGCGAGGAGGAATTTGTTACGGGCCAAACCGTCTCCAACAACACGACGCGCGACACGCGTGAGACGCCTCTCGTCAAGGGAGTCAGCGCCACGCAGACCACCACGCAACGAACTACCGATGTTCGCGACAAGACCGAGTACCGTATCTGGTATCAGAAGACGCCGTAAATGATGGATGATCGAACCCCGGCGCGGTATCTTCATGATTAGCCGCTTTTTCGCTTAGCGCTCGCTGTAACGTGCCCGTTGCATGGCGCATTACTGCGAGCGCGAAGCCGCAAGCGGCAAACCATGGAGACCACCATGCGCCGCGCCGTACTCACGTTCACGATCGCGTTCGTCATTGCCATTCCCACGATCGCGCAACAACCGCCGACCTTGCCGCAAAAAGGCAGCGGTCCCGGCAAGCCGCTTTCGCCGCAAGAAGCACAGAAGCACTTCAAAATCGACGACGGCCTGCGCATCGAGCTCGTCGCCTGCGAACCGCAGATCGAAAGCCCCGTCGCGATGCAGTTCGATCCGGACGGCCGGCTCTGGGTTGTCGAAATGCGCGACTATCCCAATGGCCCCAAGCCCGGCGAGAAACCCGCGGGCCGCATCCGCATCCTCGAAGACAAGGACGGCGACGGCTTTTTCGAGACCTCCACCGTCTGGGCCGACAACCTGCTGTTCGCGAATGGGTTGTTGTTATGGCAAGATGGCGCCATCGTCACCATGGCGCCGCACATCGCCCACATGCGCGACACCAAGGGCGCGGGCAAAGCAAACAAGACCGAGATCTGGTATGAAGGCTTCGCCGCCCAGAATCCGCAATTGCGCGTCAGCCATCCGATTCTCGGCCTGGACGGCTGGATCTACTGTGCCAACGGCCTGCGCGGCGGCAGCGCAGTCCGGGCCGGCAAGGTCGATGCCGTGGGCGTCAACCTGTCCGGAATGGATTTTCGCTTCGATCCCATCAATGAAACCTACGAAGCCATCACCGGCCCCGGACAATACGGCAACACCTTCGACGAATGGGGCAACCGCTTTGTCTGCGACAATCGCCATCATCTGCGCCACGTCGTCATGGAACAAAAGTACGTCAAGCGCAATCCCTACCTCGTCGCGCCGTCCTTGCTCGAAGACATCAGCGTTCTCGACGACGGTCCGCTTTCGAGCGGCGGCAAGGTCTATCCTCTTAGCAAGAACTGGACGACGTCGTCATTGCACGAAGGCCGCTTCACCGCGGCGTGCGGGGTATTTATTTATCATGGCGGATTGCTCAAATCGCCGGGTGTCGGAGTACCTCAACCCGGGGCTTCCAAATCCATTTACCACGGCGCCGCGTTCACGTGCGAACCGACGGGAAACCTCGTGCACATGGAGGTGCTGACACCGAAGGGCGCGACGTTCACGGCGAAGCCACACAAGCAGGGGGTCGAATTCCTGGCGACGACCGACGACTGGTTCCGCCCGGTGTTTCTGACGCATGGGCCGGACGGGGCGATGTACGTGGTGGACATGTATCGCGCGGTGATCGAGCATCCGGAGTTCATGCCGCCGGAGTTGAAGAACCGCCCCGACCTGACCGCCGGCAAAGACAAGGGCCGCATCTGGCGCATCGTCCCCAAAGCCCAGGGCCGAAAGGCCCTGGGATCGCGGCCCAATTTGTCGAAGGCGTCGATCGCCGACCTGGTCAAGACGCTGGAGCACGAGGAGCCGTGGTGGCGCACGACGGCGCAACGTCTGCTCCTGGAGAAAAACGACAAGGCCATGATCGAGCCGCTGACGAAGCTGCTGGAGACGACGAAGAGCCCGCACGCGAAGATCTTGGCGGCGTGGATGCTGGAGCGGCAGGGGAAGCTGAACGATCAACGTGCCTCATCGCTGCTGAAGGAATCGCACCCGCGAGTTCGCGAACACGGGATCCGAATCAGCGAGTCAAGATGGGAATCAATTGCGGCCAAAGATCAGATCATGCACCGATATTTCCCTGACGCCAATGTTACGGAACTGATATTAAAGGAAAGCGATTCACGAGTGCGATTCCAACTCACCCTTTCTCTGGCGGGTCCGACGAGCGATGAGACGGAAGAGTTAATCGCACATGGTGACATCGATCGTTGGATTCAGCTAGCCGCGTTAACTGCACCGCGAGATCACGAGATCATTCTGGCAGCGTGCATCGAACGTGGGCGGGCCAGCCCAGAACTTGTTCGAGAGATGGCCGTGTTGTATGCGTCGGCCAAGCGCAGCCAGTCCGATTACTTGGAGTTCTTCGAAGTCGTTATCAAACAAAAAGATCGAACGAAGTGGGCGGCGCTTATGGGCTTGGCAGACGGCCTACAGCGGCGAGGCTATTCTCTGACAACCATTGGTTCGATCATGGACAAGAAAGCCGGGGAAGAATACGCGAAATCTGTAGGGCGCGTTTTGGTTGATGCTGCCAAAAACGCTCGCGACGAAGACAAGAAAAACGATCGCATCGCGTTTGTTGGCCTGGTTAGCCACGCCCCCTGGGTAATTGTCAAGCAAACGCTTGTCCCCCTCGTCGAAAAAGAGCCGTCGCAGGAACTTCGCATCGCCGCCCTGCGCGCGCTGGCTACGCAGCAGGACAAGGAAGTACCCGAATTGCTGATGAAGCTCTGGCCCAGCGCGTCGCCGGGCATTCGCCGCGAAATCCTCGAAGCGATGTTGCGGCAGCCGGCGCGCGTCACCGTCTTGCTCGATGAGATCGAAGCGAAGCGGATGAAAGCGAGCGAACTCGATCCATTGCGCACCCGGCAACTTTCGAACCACAAGGACGCCGTGATTCGCGAGCGGGCCAAGAAATTGCTCGCGGGCAATGTGCCGGCCGATCGCCAGAAAGTGCTCAAGGAATACCAAGGCGCTCTGACGATCAAAGGCGACGGCAAGAACGGACGTAAGGTGTTCGAGAAACATTGCGCCACCTGCCATCGCGTCGCCGGCGTCGGCACGGACGTCGGGCCCGACATCGCCGACACGCGTACGAAAACTGAGTCGCAGATGCTGTTCGACATCATCGTTCCTAACGCCGCCATCGACGCCAACTATGTCAACTACGTCGTCACCACGAAAGATGGCCGAATCTTGACCGGCCTACTGACGGCCGAAAATGCGTCGAGCATCACGCTGCTCAGGGCCGAGAAGCAATCCGACGTGGTGCTTCGCAAGGACCTCGACGAGATCGCCTCGACCGGCATCTCGCTGATGCCCGAAGGCCTAGAAAAAGGCATCAGCATGCAAGAGATGGCCGACCTGTTGCGATTCCTGAAAGATTGGCGTTACCTCGACGGCAGCGTGCCGACGGGCAAGTGATTATTGATCTCCCTTGAGCACGCAGCGCCAGCAAGTGCGATGGAACCCACTTGCTGGCGCCGCGTGCTCCAGAACCCGCTTCTCGGCACGTCTATGAAACAACACTTCATTCTGTGCGGGCTCGGCAAAGTTGGCTGGCGCGTACTGGAATATCTGCGTCAGACCGGCGATCCGGTGACGGTCGTCGATAATCGCGCCAGCCCCGACGACTCGCGGCTCGAAGGCATCCCGCTTGTCCGTGGCGATTGTCGCCAGGCCGACGTACTCAAGCAAGCCGGCCTGGCGGAAGCGCGCGGCGTCATCGTGCTCACCAGCGACGATCTGGTCAGTTTTTCGACGGCGCTGATGATCCGTCACCTGCATCCGACAATTCGCATCGTCGTTCGCATGTTCAACGAAAGCCTGATCGAACGGCTCGGCGACGCGGCGCGCAACATCCATGCACTGTCCACTTCGGCCCTTGCGTCGCCGCTCCTGGCCATGATTGCTCGCACCGGGCAGGCGCTGGGAATCGTTCGCCTCAAGTCGGGCGAGAGCCGACAGATCGCCGAGTTGACGATCGCCGCCAATTCGCCGCTGATCGGCCGGCGGCTGAAAGACCTGGCCGACGAATATCGCCTGGTGATCGTCGCGCACGTCCGCGATGATCAGCCGGCGCAGTTTGTCGAGGAAGTCGATCCGGCGCAGACCCTGGCGGCGCTCGATCGTTTGGTCGTGATCGGCGACCCGGCATCGGTGGCGCCCTTGGTGGCGCGGGGCGAGAACGAATCGTTGCCGGAGCTACTGTGGGCCGGGTTGGTGTACCGGTTGAGCCGCGTCGCTTATGGCGTGATGATCCACATCGATCTGCCGGTGCAGATTTGCACCGGCATCTTCATTGGCGCGATCGCGGTGAGCGTTCTGGTCTTTGTGTTCGGCATGCAGAACGACACGCTGATCGATTCGTTCTATCGGACTATCAGCCTGCTCACGACCGGAGCCGACATGCGCGGCGAGGAGGCCGGCGCCGGGACCTGGCAGAAGGGCTTCATCACGGCGGTACGCCTGGTCGGCGTCGGTTTGACGGCGGCGTTCACGGCCATTTTCACCAACTACCTGATCCGCGCCAACCTCGGCGCCGCCCTGGAAATACGCCGGATTCCCGAGAGCGGGCATATCATCGTGTGCGGCCTGGGCAACGTCGGGTTTCGCATCGTCGAGACGCTGAGAGCACTGGATGAGCCGGTGGTGGTCATCGAGGAGAATGCGAACAGCCCGTTCATCTCAACGGCGCGGAGGCTGGGCGCCGCGGTCATCATTGGCAGCGCCGCCGTCGCCGAGGTGCTCCGACAAGCGAATGCGGCGACGGCGCGGGCGGTTATCGCCGCCACCAGCAAGGAACTCATCAATCTGGAGATCGCCTTGCTGGTTCGGGAAATGTCGCCGCGCGAGCGCATTGTCATACGTCTCACCGACCCGCACCTGGCCATGACGCTACGCAGCGCCGCCAATGTGCCGCTCGCGCTGTCGATTCCCGAGTTGTCCGCCCCCGCCTTCGTCGCGCGGCTCTATGACGACCAGGTCTTCAGCCTGATCCAGGTCGAGGAACGCGTGCTTGCCGTCTATGAGCTCACGATCCAAAGCGCTGAGTCGCCGTTTTATCATATAACGCACGACGAGCTCAGAACGAAGCATGGATTTCTTCCCGTCCATCACTGCGATAGCAGCGGCAAGGCGAAGCCGCTTGCGCCCGGCGTCCAACTGGAGGTAGGCGACCACGTCACGGGAGTCATTGCGATCGAGAAGGTCCAGACCCTGTATCACGCCCTGCCGTCGAGAAGTGAGGAGTAGCGCCGTCCGACGCGCGGCCGCCCCGGGATCGAATCCCGCCAATCGCGTCAAGCGATTAGAGGCGCCCGCGGAGTAACTCCGCGTTTGTGGGGCAAAGCGCCGCGCACGGAGCAAGTGGCCGGGACTATTGCATCCTCGGTGCGTGGCTCCGTTGCTGGCCTACTGGTTCCGCGGCGTTCCAATTGCGTACAATGCTAGGAACGAATCGCTAGCGGAACAACCATGCCAGTATTCCATACCAAGAGACGCATCGAATTCGGCGATACCGATATGGCCGGCATCGTCCATTTCGCCAACTTCTTTCGCTTCATGGAGTCGGCGGAGTGCGAGTTTCTGCGCTCAAGGGGACTGTCGGTCAAGCTCGACTGGGAAGGGCAAACGATCGGCTTCCCACGCGTGTCGGCCACCTGCGATTATGTTTCTCCCGCTCGCTTCGAAGACGTGCTGGAAGTGGCCGTGTCGATTGATAAGATCGGCACGAAGTCGGTGACGTATGGGTTTGAGTTCACACGAGGCGGCATTGTGATCGCACGTGGAAAAGTGACGTCGTGCTGCGTCCGCGTCGGATCGGAAAATCGCATTGAAGGAATAGCCATCCCAGCAAGTTACCGCGCTCGCCTCTCTGAGCCTGAAGCGTAAGCGAAGTTGGCTTTCTTCGCATACGCTTCAGGCTCTGACAAGAACCATGACAAACTACCTCATTCATTTGAACGATCGCATTGCACTCGGCGTCGCGCGCTTGCCCGAAGCCATGCGGCGTCGGCAGGCGGCGTATTTGGCGGGCAAACAGAATGCCGACGGCGGGTTTTCCGGACGCGAGGGCGAGTCGGACCTCTACTACACCGGCTTCGCGCTGCGCGGCTTGACGGCGCTCGATGCCTTGTCGCCGGCAATTTGCACGAAGGCGGCGGATTTCTTGCGAAGTTGCATGACGAAGCAAACCAGCGTCGTCGATTTTTTCTCGTTTCTCTACGCCTGCACGCTAGTGCAAGCGAGCGGCGGGATCGATGTGCTTGCTGGCAGCGCGGCCGATTGGCCGACGCGTGTCGCGTCAATGCTCGAGATGTTTCGCACCAAAGACGGCGGGTACAACAAGTCGCCCGGTGCGACGTCGGGCAGCACGTATCACACGTTCTTGGTCGGACTCTGTTTCGAGTTGTTGGGCCGATCACTGCCCAATTCGGACGAGGTGATCCGGTTCGTCGAATCGCGGCGGCGCGAAGACGGCGGGTACGTCGAGGTCGCCGCCATGCGCCGTAGCGGCACGAACCCGACGGCGGCGGGAATCGGCCTATTACAAATGCTCAAGGGACGGGAACTGCCCGTCGGCGATGTCGAGTTGACGATCGACTACCTGGTCGAGATGCCGTCGATGGAAGGGGGCCTGCGCGCCAACGACCGCATACCGCTGGCCGACTTGCTCTCAACGTTCACCGGTTGTTGGACGCTGGAGCAGCTGGGAGCGCTCGATCGCATCAACCGCCGGCAAGTGTTTCATTTCGTGAAGTCGCTCGAACAGCTCGCCGGCGGATTCCTGGGTGGCGCCTGGGACGAAGCGACCGATGTCGAGTACACGTTCTACGGGCTCGGAAGCCTGGCGCTGTTGTACGAGGATTGACAGATTGCATTCAGCGTTCGCGCGGCGCCACGCGAACGCTAGACGAATACCGGAACATCATGGTATCCCTTCTGACACACCCCGTTTTTCTGTTGACCATTGGCGGAGCGCTAGGCACCAACGCCCGCTACTGGCTCGGTGAGTTCATTTCGGCTCGGTCCGAGGAGTGGTTTCCGCCCGAGCACGGCAATCTGCGCGCCCCGCTGGCGATTCTGGTGATCAACGTTTCAGGCTCGCTGCTTTTGGGGCTTCTCGTCGTGCCGTTGCGTGACCGTCTTCCGAACTGGAACTGGTGGATACTGCTTGGCGTCGGCTTCTGCGGCGGCTATACGACGTTCTCGTCGTTCGCTGTCGATACCGTGGAATTGGTGCGCAAGTATCACCAGCCGGGCATGGCTGTACTGAACGTCGTGGCGAGCGTGGTCGTGAGTTGCCTGGTTGTCTGGATCGCCATCGCGGGTATGGAGACGGTGCAGCCGGCCGAGCCGGCGGTCATGGAAGCGGCAGATCGCGAAAATCAAAAGGAACCATGAACGGAGCGACGCGGGCCGGCGTTTGCACGTGGAGCGTCGGCTCAACGCCCGGCGGCGGCAACGGCGCATCGTCGCGCGCCTCGAAATGATACGTCACACCGGTCCGGGACTTCTTGGGCGCTCCGCGTCCCGTCGGGCTGAGCATGTGCGTCTTGCTCGTTCGCGGATCGGTCCACGTCAGCGACACCCGATTCAGATTCACCAGGTCCGCCTCCTCGAAGGAATCGACGGCCACGAGCGCTCCTTCGGGATGGGCGATCTCGACCTCCACCGAGATGCGAGAAGTCTTCTTGCTCACGACCTCGGTTTTCACGATCGGAATGCGAACGGTGACGCCGTCCTTCACGGCGGTCACGTCGGCTTTCACCTTGGCAAAAGCGAAGTCGAGCGTGTTCGTCACGCCGATGACGCGGAGCCTGCCGGTGAGCGAATTGAGTTTGGCCGTCGTTCGCGGCGGCGCGGGCGTGGGAATCTCAATGCGCTCGGCCGTCTTGTTTGCGACCTTGTACTTTTCCAGGCTGCCCTGCTTCAGTCGGTTTTCTCCCTTGGGCGTTTCGAAAGCCGTCTCGGAGCTTTCGACATTAACGTACACCGCGCGAAAATGAGGTTCCCAGGCTGCGTCGATCGCCACGATACAGCGATTGAGCTGCGCCTCGTCATCGCGAAACACCGTGATGCGATTGACGGCAAAGCGGAAGATGCCGCTGTAGGCAACGTGCTGCTTCGGATTCGGCGTGTCCACCAGCGCGACGCCGCCGTGAGGCGAGTAGCCGATGCCAGCCTTGACGCACAAATCATCAAGCGTCGGCCAGAACGTGCCGGCTTTGATCGAGATCACGGGATTCGCTGGAGTGGTTCGGCGATCCTTGAGTGTGATTCCGTTCTGCTCCTGCAATTGTTTGAGCGCGTCGGCGAGCGGCAGACGATTCGCGGAGAACTTCACACTGCGAGCCGGAAGTTCCTGCGCGGGTGCGTGCGCACTACCGAGGAGCATGAACGCGAAGGTGGAAACGACTAATCGATGCATCGGCGGCTCCAAGGAGCCGCGCACGAAGTAAGCGACCGTGTCTGCTGGCCGCTTACTTCGTGCGCGGCTCTTTTCCCATTGCAACTGATGTGCCCGGGCTGGCCCTTCGCTGGCGCTCAGGCTCGGATCGATACGGTGGCGAGGAAATCGTCAGCAGCGGCGGGAGATTGCCCACACCGGGCACGTGATGGCGCCGTCGAGCGGCTCTTACCCAATCAGCGCCAGCTTTGCGCGTTGTGCGGCAGCGCGCTCCAGCTTGACGGCAGGAATGTCGGCCCAGCGCAGGACGGCGGCGCCCCACGTTAGCCCGCCGCCGAACGAGACCAGCAATAGGTGGTCGCCCACGTCGACCGGCGTGGACTGGAGGAACTCGCCCAGCGCGATCGGGATCGACGATGCGCCGGTGTTGCCATGCCGATCGATGTTCATGAACATACGATCTTCGCTGATACCGATGGCGTCGCGCGTGGCGATGAGGATACGTTCGTTGGCCTGGTGGGGGATGACGGCGCGGATATCGTTGGTCGTGAGTCCGGCCTTGGCCAGGGCTTGTTGTGCCGACTGAGCCATGTTTCGGACGGCCATCTTGAAGATCTCATTGCCGCGCATGCGGACACAGTGTGCCTTCTGGGCAATCGTCTCGGTCGAGGCGGGACGCGCGCAGCCGCCGGCTTCGATGGTGAGCATTTGCTCGATGTCGCCACGCGAGCCGAGTACGGTGCTCAGGACGCCGGACTGCTGCGTCGTCGCTTCGAGCACGACTGCGGCCGCCCCGTCGCCGAAGAGGATACATGTACTGCGATCTTCCCAGTTCATGAATCGGCTCAAGGTCTCCCCGGCGACGACGAGAATGCGCTTCGCGCCGCCTCCCTGGATAAACTGGGCGCCGGTGGCGAGGCCGTAGATAAAGCCTGTGCACGCGGTGTTGAGATCGAAGGCGCCGGCGCGATGGGCGCCAAGGTTGCGCTGGATCAAGCAGGCCGTCGCTGGAATCAACTGATCCGGGGTCGTGGTGGCGCAGATGATAAGATCAAGCTCGTCCGGCTGGAGTTCCGCTTCGGCGAGGGCTTGTCGGGCTGCGATGGTCGCCATCGACGATGTGGTCTCGCCCGCGGCGGCGATGCGGCGTTCGCGTATTCCCGTCCGCGAGGTGATCCAGGCGTCATTGGTGTCGACTAGCTTTTCGAGGTCGTGATTGCTCAGGACCTGAGTTGGACTGTACCAACCCCAGCCAGTGACGGCGGCGCGGTGAGGCATACACCCGTTTTCCTTGAAGGGATCGTTCACGTCGGCCTCTCGTCGGTGGTCGCGACGCAGTTCATCCCTGTCCAGCACGACCTCGGCGAGAATGTTGATGGACGCAACTAACCGTATGCATATCCGGTCGAAACGTCTATATCGATTATTTCAGCAGAATTGGCCCTTCGAGTGAAGTACTTTTTCAAGTTTCCCCGGTTTTCCTGTCAAATCGCGCCCTACCGTTGTATGATGGGCAATTGTCATGAGCCGCACAACCGTGCCGCGTGACATGGATTGCCCGACGGTCTTTTTCGAAAACGTCGTCATGAGCCGATTCCTCTTCACAGCAATTACCGTCAAAGTTTGCGCAATCGGCGTATTTGCCGCCGCCGACGCACCGGCACCAGCACAATCCCAGGATGAACTCGCCCTGAAACGAGCGGGAATCCCTGCCGACGGACCCGGCTTGTTGGATTTCTTTCGGCGACGCACGCCCGGTCCCCAGGAACAAACGACACTCAAGCTTCGCGCGGCACAGCTCGGCAGCACGGCGTACCCGACGCGGCTCAAAGCGACGGACGACTTGATCAAGGCCGGCCGATCGGCCTTGCCCTTCCTGCGCGACATTGCAATTCGCAGCGACGCCGAGACCGCTCGCCGAGCCCATTACTGCATCGGCGTCATCGAACAGAACACACGCGCCGGACTGACGGCCACCGCGAGTCGAGTGCTGGTCCAACGTAATCCGCCCGGCGCTGCGGAAACTCTGCTGGGCTACTTGCCGTTCGCTGATGAGCCCTGGATCGAGGAAGATATCCGCCAGAGCCTTAAGCGCATCGCCTATGTGGATGGCAAAGCGCTGGCCTCTTTCGAAACGGCATTGACCGATGCCTCGCCACAACGACGAGGCGCGGCCGCAGTCATCGTCGGACACTCACCCGATGCCAGGCAGCGGAAACTGGCGAAAGAGCGTCTGGACGATGCTTCCAGCGAAGTGCGTTTTCTGGCGGCCTCGGCACTCTTGGCGTTCTCCGATGCCGACGGCGTGCCGACCCTTATCGCCCTGTTGACCAGCGACCGGCCCGAACTCGCCGCACGCTGCGAGGATCTACTCTTCCGCCTGGCCGGTGAAAATGGGCCCCCCGTTTGGCATAGCACGGCCGACAACAACAGCGGGCGATCCGTGCAACTGGCTTGGATCGACTGGTGGAAAGCTAACCAGGCCAAAATCGACTGGAAGTCCGTGCGCTCTGATGAACCACTGCTCGGCTGGACGCTCATCGTCGAGAATCAACGCCCCGACGGCGGCAGCCGAATCTTCGAAATCAACGGCGCCAGCGAAACGCGCTTTCAGCTCAAAATCCAGAATCCGGTCGATGCCCAGTGGCTGCCCGGCGGCAAATTCCTCGTCGGCGATTCGGCCGCCAACGTCATCTACGAAATGGACACGCATGGCGGAATCGGCTGGATCTACAAGGGCGTCTCCCCCACCAGCATTCAACGCCTGCCCAATGGCAACACCGTCTTCTCGACCTATCAATCGATCAGTGAGGTTACGCGCGATCGCCAGACCGTTTTCACGCACAAGACGCCAGGTCATACCTATCATGCTCGCAAAACCGCCGATGGGCATTACATCTGGATCGATGCCTGCGGCGAAATCGGAGCGATCGATAGTCGCGGCAAGGAAATAGGCCGAGCCAAGATCGCCGGCACGCTCGCCTGGGGCAGCATTGAACGCCTACGCAATGGCCGATACCTCGTCGCCCTCGGCGGGGTCGGCAAGGTGCAAGAGGTCGACCTGGCCGGCAAAGTCTACTGGGAAAAATCGGTCAGCAATCCCAATCGCGCCGTCCGCCTGCCCAACGGCAACACGCTCGTCGCCAGCCACGGCGACTCGACGGTTTACGAGTTCGATCCCGCTGGCAACGAACGCTGGAAACACGTCTGCGTCGGCCGCCCCTTCGCCGCGATTAGGCGGTAGCCCTCCCCGTTTAGCGTTCGGAGTACGCCACGCATTCGCACGTCGGCTTGCCGAATTTCCGTGACGTGCCGCGTTGCCGTGGCCGGTCCGGTGATTTCTGAGCTAGAAAAACCTCACACCAGGGGACGCATCGCTAATTGAATAGAGCTGCGTCCCCTTTTCTCGCGCACGGCTAATCTCCTTATGAATCATCCGCGGGACGAACACCACATAACCAGGGGCATGAACATTGATTCCCAATTCTCTGTAAGATCGGCGCGCAAGGAACTGTCCGTTTCGGCGACGTCCGACTTCATATCTATGGTGAGCCTCCCAGCTTACGCGTTCATTGCTGGCGGTAAGCACCCGTTGCAAGTCTGCATCAAAAGTGTTCCACAAACTGTCTCGATAATTACTGAGCCGACAGGAAAGACTATCGAAAGGAACGCTTGTCGCGACAAACAGAGAAAATGCCTGGGTGCTAACCGCTTCCGTTGCGTCGATCGTCACAACCGTAAAGCCACTTGACCGGCTGTGCGGGTGCAACGAAAAATGTTAACTCCTTGTGGCCAAGGATTCTACGTCTGGAAAATTCGTTGCACGCCTACACCAAATCAGGGGCTGGCTACCCGATCAATCGCCGCAACAACCGCGGCTGTTGCACGTCGGTCAGGCGTTCGTCGCGGCCGTGGCGGTGGTAGGCGAGCCGCGCGTAGTCAAGGCCGAGTTGGTGGAGCATGGTGGCGTGGAGGTCGGCGACGCTGGTGCGGTCGATCCGGGCGTGATAGCCGAAATCGTCAGTGGCGCCGTGGACCTGGCCGCCGTGGATCCCGCCGCCCGCCAGCCAAACGCTGAAGCCATAGGGGTGATGATCGCGGCCATCGCGGTTCTGAGCGCCCGGAGTCCGGCCGAACTCGCCGCCCCAGAAAATGAGCGTGGAGTCGAGCAGGCCCCGGTTGGCGAGGTCGGTGAGCAGAGCGGCAACCGGCTGATCGGTCTGAGCGACGACGTTGCGCGTCTGGGCGGCGTTGTTGTTGTGCGTGTCCCACGGCTGCCCGGCCATGAAGAGTTGGACGAAGCGCACGCCGCGTTCGACGAGCCGGCGGGCCATCAGGCAGCGCACGCCGTAGCCGCGCGTCGTCGGATTGTCGAGCCCATAAAGTCGCTGTGTCGCCTGCGATTCTTGATTGATGTCGAGGGCATCGCCAGCCGAGAGCTGCATGCGGGCGGCCATCTCGAAGTTGGCGATGCGGGCGTCAAGCTCCAACTCATCGGGCCGAGCCTCGCGATGCTGGCGATTCAGTTGCTCCAATAGGTCCATGCGTCCCGCGTCGACGCCAGCGGGTCTCGGCGTCCGCGGCCGTAGGTTCAGCACCGGCATCCCCTCGGAGCGAAATTGCATGCCTTGATAGGCCGGCGGCATCCATCCGCTCGACCAGTTGCGAATGCCGTCCACCGGCAACCCGCGCGGATCGGGCAGCACGACATACGCGGGCAGGTTTTGATTCTCGCTCCCCAGGCCGTATGCGACCCACGTCCCGATCGATGGCCGACCGGCGACGATCATCCCCGTGTGCATCATCCACAGGGCTTGCTCGTGGTTGCGGTGCTCGGTGAACATCGAGCGAATGACAGCGATCTTGTCAGCATGCCGCGGGATGTGCTGAAACGCGTCGGAAAATTCGAGCCCCGACTGGCCATGCTTGCGATACCGAAACGCCGACTTGAGCAGGTTGCCCGTGAGCCGTTCGTCGTCTTCCGCTTCACGCGGCGGCGGCTGGCCATCGTAGCGATCGAGCATCGGCTTCGGATCGAGCAAATCGACGTGCGACGGGCCGCCGTGCATGAAGAGCTGAATGACCGCCCGAGCCTTCGGCGCAAAGTGCGGCTCAGTAGCCCGACGCGCAAGCGAGGGAGTCGGTTGTGCATCCAGCATCGACGCGAGCACAAGCCCGCCGAACCCGCCGCCGAGGGTGGTGAGGAGTTTACGACGAGATAATCTTTCAGTCATTCTGCGGCTCCGCATTGAAGTCGATGAAGGCATCTCGGTCATAATAGTACAAAAACGCTCGCAATAACATTTCCGGCGTTGCGTTTTTCCGTTGAAGGCGAGCGTTGACGACAACGTCTTGGATCTGTGACACCAGCAAGGCATGTTGCAGTCCGTTGTTTTTTGCAATTTTCGGAATCCTGTTGTCCTCCGATCGAGGGTCAACATCGAGCACGACACAAGCGGTATCCAATGTCCAGACCACGTCGAAGGGAAGGAACAGTCGCCCGGTCGTCGGTAATTTTTCCGCCGATTTCAGAACATCCTTCAGGGTTGTTAGCGATTACTTTTGATTCATCTGCTTCAATCAATCGATGTACGCAAACTCGTTCGCGCTCAGCAGCATGTGACACAAATCGGCGACGGCGCGACGCCGCGCTTCGGCAGGCGCCGTCTTGGCGTGGTGGCGCGTTTGTTGATCGAGGAATTTTGCGAACAAAGCAGATTCCTGTTCCGTCGGCGGCCGGGCGAACGCCAGTCGAAGAGCGTGCGTCGCAGGGTCCTTTGCGTCCTCCTTGAGGACGCGATCGGCGAAAGCGTCGGCTTTCTTGGTCATGAATTCGCTATTGAGCAGCGTCAAAGCCTGCGACGCGACCGCGGAGGTTTCTCGCCGAGTACAGTTCGTCTCGATCACGGGTTGATCGAAGAGTTGCAGGAACGTCAACGGTTGCGACCGGCGCACTTGCAGATAGATCGAGCGGCGGTTGCCGTGGGCGTCAGCTGGCGTGTTGACCTCGCCGTCGCCGGAGCGGACCATCGGGACGGGCGGGCCGAACATTTGCGGGTTGAGCGTGCCGCTGACCATCAAAACTGCGTCGCGCATCGCCTCGCCTTCGAGGCGGCGCAAGCGTTGCCGCCAGAGGAGGCGATTGTCCGGGTCGATTCGTTTAGCGTTCGCGTGTGCAGCCGGTTGATAGGCGGAAATTTGTTTGTAGGTCGCGCTGGTGACAATGAGGCGGTGCATACGCTTGATGGACCAGGGCGTCAACCGACCCCTAACGGGGTTCGGCTCGCCGGGCAACATGAACTCACACGCCAACCAGTCGAGCAACTCCGAATGCGACGGAGGGGAACCGGTTTTTCCAAAGTTGTCCACCGTCGATACGAGGCCGACGCCGAAGTGATGCATCCACAAGCGATTGACCATGACTCGCGCAGTCAGTGGATGCTCACTGCTCGTCAGCCATTTAGCGAACGCTAAACGTCTGCCGCTCGTCTTGGCGTCTTTGGGGCGTTCCACAAGCGCGAACGACTTGGCGTTTGCCAGTACGCGCAGAACGTTCGGCGTCACCTCGGGCCCGGGCTGCAAGTATTCGCCGCGTTTGAGCAAGTGCGTCTTCGCGTCGCCCGGCAGGTCGTAGAAGGCACGAATTTCCGCAAACGTTTTTTTCTTGCTTTCGTGGGTCTTAATCTCGTCGAGAAGCTTTTGCAGCTTTTCCTTCGATGCCGGCTCTTTTTCAGTTTTCTTGAGTTCGGCTTGTTGCTTTTTGAGACCGGCGATGGTCGCGTCGATCTTGGCGTTGTGATCCTTGGCTTCTTTCTCCTGAGCCGCAGTCGCTTCGTGCAACTTTCGTTGCACCTGCGGAATCCATTGGCTGGGCCGATATCCCGACATGAAAATCGCCTGCATGCGATAGTAATCAACCTGCGGGATCGGATCGTATTTGTGCGAATGGCACTTGGCGCATTGAAGCGTCAGACCCATCGTGCTCGAGCCGACGATCTTCACGGTGTCGTCGAGGGTCTGATAATAGTAGCCCGGAGCATTCTTGATGCTGACGAAATCGGGCCGGCTCGTGTCCGACGCGCATCGCAAGTAGCCCGTCGCTATGACCGCCTCGACCACATGCGCCGGCAGTTCCTTGGCGGTATCGTAGATCTTCCAGTACTCGACGAGTTCATCCCCGGCGATCTGTTCTTGCAAAAACCGATCGTACGGCTTGTCCTGATTGAACGCCCGGATGACGTAGTCGCGATAACGCCAGGCCGCTGACCGAACATAGTCGGCGTCCAGGATACCCTCGCTGTCCGCATAGCCGGCGACATCGAGCCAATGCCGGCCCCAGCGTTCGCCATAATGCGACGACGCGAGCAACCGATCGACGACTTTTTCATATGCCGCTTGCGGCGTAGCAGTCTTGCAGTCGTTGACGAAGTCGTCTATTTCTTTCATCGTCGGCGGCAACCCTGTTAGATCGAACGTGACGCGCCGCAGCAGCACAAGCGGCGCTGCTTCAGGCGACATTGCGAGTTTGTTCCTTTGCAATGCATCGACTATGAACGCGTCGATGGGATTGCCTGCCTTGACAGTCGGAAGCTTCGGCCGAACCGGCGTGCGAAACGCCCAGAAGTTGCGATCCTCGTCGGTGATGGTCAAGTCGGGTCCGCTCGGCACTTTGGCTTTGTCGTCTCCGGGAGCACCGGCCTCGATCCACCTGCGGATGATATCCTTCTCCTTTGCAGTGAGTTTCTCCTTGCCTTCGGGCATCTCATCCGTGCGGATTT
>VGZI01000005.1 GCA_016872605.1 Planctomycetota bacterium | reverse complement strand
GATGCCGATTTTCCTTGAGCGGACGCGGGATTTCGCCCGCGCGATCAAGATGTATTTGTATTATGGCATCGAAACGGGATTTGGAAAGGGGAATTTTTCCGGATCGATGAAAATATGGGATTTGGCTGGGCCGCTTGTGTGGGCGGGATCGATGGCGTATCATGGACTGGGCTTGCGTTTAGCGCTCGCGCGGCGCCATGCAAGCGCCAAACGTAAACAGCGTTGCCGACCCGCGGGCGATTGATTCTCCCTCTCCCCTGTGAACATGGAACTCTCGGTCGAACCCGACATCACTCCCGTTGCTTTTCGCACCAGCCGAGGACGCTCGACGCCGTTAGGGGCGACCCCGCTTGCGGAGGGGATCAACTTCGTCCTGATGTGCCGGCATGGCACCGAAGTGAGCCTTGTCCTGCAGCGTGTCGAGAGCGATCAAATCCTCGCGGAGATCCGGCTCGATCCGCGCAAGCATCGCACCGGCGATCTTTGGCATATCCACATCTACGATCTGCCTCGCACCTTCCGCTACGGCTGGCGCGTCGACGGACCGATGGGATTCAACCATCGTTTTGATCCCAGTCTGATACTCCTCGATCCCAGCTGCACCGCCGTCGCCGACGGCACGGTGTGGGGCTGCAACGGACATTATTTCAACGGCCGAAACAGCGAGCGCGGAACCCATCGCCGCAGCCTGTATCATCGCCGGCACTACGATTGGCGCGAGGACGTGCCGCTCGTCACGCCGATGGAAGATTCCATCATCTACGAGCTGCACGTGCGCGGCTTCACGGTGCATCCGTCGGCCGTCGTTTCCAAGCCCGGCACGTTTGCGGGGTTGATCGAGAAGATTCCCTATCTGCAACAGCTCGGCATCACGGCAGTGGAATTGCTTCCCGTGTTCGAGTTTGACGAGGACGATTGCGTTTTCGTCAATCCGCAAACCGGCGAGGTGCTGAAAAACTTCTGGGGCTACAACAGCATCGCTTTCGCCGCGCCGAAAGGCGCCTACGCGGCCAGCGGCAAGGAGCACGGCCAGGTCAACGAATTCCGCGACATGGTCCGCTCCTTCCACGAAGCCGGCATCGAAGTCATCCTCGACGTCGTCTTCAACCATACCGGCGAAGGCGATGATCGCGGCCGAACCTACTCCTTCCGCGGCCTCGATAATCAGCTCTACTACCTCCTCGGCGAAAAAGGCAACTATCTCAACCTCACCGGTTGCGGCAACACGGTCAACTGCAACCACCCGATCGTTCGCGAATTGATCCTGACCTGCCTGCGTTTCTGGATCGGCGAAATGCATGTCGACGGGTTGCGTTTCGATCTCGCGTCGGTCTTTGGCCGCGATCGCAAAGGCAACATCCTGGTCGATCCGCCGATCGTCGAGATGATCTCCGAGGACGGCCTGTTGCGTGACACCAAGCTGATCGCCGAACCCTGGGACGCGGCGGGAACGTATCAGGTGGGCACGTTCCCGAAATTCGGCGGCCGCTGGTCCGAATGGAATAGCCGATTCCGCGATGATGTTCGCCGGTTCTGGCGCGGCGACGAAGGCATGGCCGGCGCCCTGGCCACGCGCATCTGCGGCAGCGCTGACCTCTATCAGCAGTCCGGGCGACACCCGGGGCACTCGGTCAACTTCGTCACCTGCCACGATGGCTTCACGCTTTGGGACCTCGTCTCGTACAACCACAAGCATAACGACGCCAACGGCGAATACAACCGCGACGGCATGGACGAGAACTTCTCGTGGAACTGCGGTTTCGAAGGCCCGACGCACAACTCCGATGTGCTCCGGCTTCGCAAACGCCAGGCGAAGAATCTGTTAACGACCCTGATGATCTCGCAAGGCGTGCCGATGCTCTTGGGCGGCGATGAGTTCTTGCGCACCCAAAAGGGAAACAACAACGCCTGGTGCCAGGACAACGACCTGAGCTGGGTCGATTGGCGTCTGCGCGAAACGCACGCCGACTTCCTGCGCTTCACGTCGATGGTGATCGCCCTGCGCAAGCGCCATCCCGCACTCCGCCGCCGCGACTTCCTGCGCGGCAGCGGGCCGAGCGGCACTCTGCCCCCCGATGTGATCTGGCATGGCGTGGAGCCGTTCTGCCCCGACTTCTCTCACTCGAGCCGAACGCTGGCGTTCGCTTTGGACGGCACGCAGACGGGGCGTGAAGTCGATCGCGACTTCTACATCGCGTGCAATGCCTGGATGGACGCCATTCCCTTCCGCATCCCGCGTTCGCCTAACGGCAAGCTCTGGCGCCGCGCTATCGATACGTCGCTGTTGTCGCCGCTCGACATCGTCGGTCCCGACGACGGCCCCGTTGTCGCCGCCGATTCCCTCTATCCGGTTGCAGCCCATTCCATGGTCGTCCTGATTGCCGAGGCGTGATCGCCTCCTGCATGCAATATCAACTCACTACGATGACTGAGACTGTAAGGTGCGTTTCACGCACCCTACAGATGACTTCCGGAGGCCGAAATGCGAATCGCGATCCTTTTGTGCCTTGTCATGGCGCCGTCGCTGGCCTTGGCTAACGACAAAACCCTCATGCCAAAAACCTACACCTACAAAACGGCCGGCGCCTTGCCGATCAAGGCGGACGTGTATCGGCTGGCGGGCGACGAGGTGCGGCCGGTGATCGTCTGGATTCATGGCGGGGCGCTGATCGTCGGGCAGCGCACTGGCGGACCAAACATCGAGCAGCGCAAACGTTATCTGAACGCCGGGTATGTCATCGTTTCCATCGACTATCGCCTAGCGCCGGAGACGAAGCTCAAGGGCATCATCGAGGACGTGCAGGACGCGTTCAAGTGGGTGCGGACGAAAGGGCCGGAGTTGTTCAAGATCGATCCCAAGAAGGTCGCCGTCATCGGGCATTCGGCAGGCGGCTACCTGACGCTCATGACCGGGTTCGCCGTCGAACCGCGGCCGCAGGCGCTGATCCCGTTCTATGGCTACGGCGACATCGACGGCGACTGGTACGCCAAGCCCGATCCGTTTTATCGCAAGACGCGTCCGCTCGTCTCCAAGGAGGACGCGTACAAGGCGATCGGCACGAAGGAGATTGCCGAGGGGAGCGTGCCTGGCCGGGGCAACTTTTACATGTACTGTCGCCAAAACGGGCTTTGGCCTCAGCTCGTCACCGGCCATGACCCAGCCAAGGAGCCGAGGGCTTTCGACCGCTTCTGCCCGGTGCGCAACGTGACCAAGGCCTATCCGCCGACGATGCTCCTGCACGGCGACAACGATACCGATGTGCCGTATCAACAATCGGTCGACATGGCCCGCGAACTCAGGCGCGTCGGCGTCGAGCACGAGTTAATCACGATCAAGGGCGGCGGGCACGGATTCGACGGCAAAGGCATGATGGACGCCAATGTCGCACACGCCTTCGACCGCATCGAGGCGTTCTTGAGAAAGCACGTGAGGTGAAAGCATGCATAGCCGATTTGTCCACGTGAGCGTTCTTCTCGTCCTGGTGATGGCGAGTCCGCTCTTCGCGAATGAAAAAAAACCGTTCCTCCCCAAAGGCATCGCTCTCGAAGAGCAACCGGCGAACGGCAAGCTCAAGAAGATCGTCTTTATCGCCGGCTCGAATTACTATAAGCCAGGCGAGCACGAGTACATCGGCGGTTGTGCCGTGCTGATGGACCTTGTCAAACAGACGCCAGGCGTGTTTCCCGTGCTCGCTCTCGATTGGCCGACGAATCCGAAGACGTTCGAGAGTGCAGCCGCGGTGGTGTTCTTCCTCGACGGCGGCGCCAAGCATCCCGCGTCGCGCGACGCCAAGCTCGCCCAGATCGCGAAGCTAGCCGAGGCCGGCGCGGGTTTGGTCATGCTGCATCAAGGCGTTGATGTCGACAAGAAGCTTGGCGCGCGCGCCCAAGGTTGGATGGGCGCCGTTTGGGAGAAGGGTTACTCGCAGCGCGCTCACTGGATTTACGAGTTCAATGATTTCCCCAAGCATCCGATCACGCGCGGCGTCAAGAAGTTCAAGATCGATGACGGTTACCTTTTCAAGCTACGATTCGCTCCCGCGATGAAAGGCGTCACGCCGCTGTTGCGCACGGTCAATCCGAAAACACCGAATGCCAAGATTGATGATGCGTCAATCGTTGCATGGGCGTTCGAGCGCGAGGCCGGCGGGCGATCCTTCGCGTTCACCGGCGGCCATCTGCATGCGAGCTTGGCCGAGGAGGGGTACCGCCGATTCCTCGTCAATGGCATCCTCTGGAGCGCTAACGTCGAGATACCGGCTGCTGGGGCGCCCGTTGCATTGACGCCTGAAGCGTTGAATCGATACATTGAAAATCGTCCGCTGCCGCGCTAGCCGGCTTTTGTTCCAGAACGATTCCTTGCCAACATGAACGACGCAATACACCGTCTGCTGTTCAAGCGGGCCGAGAGCCGTTGGCAATCTTATTACGCGCCGAGTTTTTTTGCCAAGATCGGCGGATGGTTGTTTGGAAGTGGCCATCCTCCAATTGCTATCTACTTGACAGAGCATTTCGAAGCCGATTGGCCTTCAACGCTTTGTGCCGGAGTTGTTGTCCGGGCGTGGAAGCAAGATCAGGATGGATGCAAAGAGGTTTCTGTCACGGAAGTGGATCCCGGTGAACCGTGCGGACATTACTGGACAAAACAGTTGATGCGTTTTCATATTTCGCCGGATGGGCAGCGCGTGTTGTGGAACGATATTGAGGGGCCTCAGCGCGCACAGTTGGTTGTTTTCGCGGTCGGCGGCACTCCAGATGAACCCACATTAACGGTTGAAAAGGCATCGCTATGCCTTTAACTACACGATTGAGTCGAACAAGGAGATCACGAAATGAAACGTTGCTGCGTCGCGATTGTCCTCATCTTTGCGTCAACCGCTCTTTGTCAAGAAGGGGACGGCAAAGCGGTGCAGGGCACGTGGAAGCCCATGTCCGCGGAATTTGCCGGAGCGAAGTTCCCGGAAGCCCAACTCAAGGCGATGACGCTCGTCTTGACCGACGGGAAATACACCGTCACCGTCGGAGAAGCCGTCGACAAAGGGACGTTCAAGTTCGATGACAAAGCCAATCCCAAATCGCTCGATATCGTCGGCATGGAAGGTCCGAATAAGGGCAAGACCATGCTGGCGATCTACGAACTAAAGGGGGACACGTTACGCGTCTGCTACGACATTGCCGGGAAGACGCGGCCGACGAAATTCGAGACGTCGAAAGAGCTGCCGTTCTTTCTTGCCGTCTATCGGCGCGACAAGTAGGCATTACCGCGGGGGGACGCCAATGTGGCAGCGATGGTTTATCGCCTTGGGAATCGTGTGGCTTGCGGCCGCCGGCGCCGGCGCGCAGGAGATATCGTTTAGCCGACACGTTTCGCCGTTGCTCTATCAGCTGAGCTGCAGCGCGGGACAATGTCACGGTTCGTTCTCCGGGAAGGGGGGATTTCGCCTGTCCCTTTTCGCCGGCAGCCCGGAGATGGACTATCAGAACGTCCGCACCGGATTTGATCGTCGACTCAGCGCACAGGATCCCGAAAAGAGCTTGCTCCTGTTAAAGCCGACGGGACAGGTCGAGCACATGGGCGGTGTGCGCTTGCGCAAGGGAAGCTGGCAGTACGACGTACTAGCGAAGTGGATAGCGTCCGGCGCTCGCTACGATACCGGCAAGGAAGCGAAAGTCGTGAGTCTGCGCATCGAACCGGCGTCGGTGATCATCACGGCGACAGCGAAAACGCCGAGTGAGGCGCGGCGACTGAAGGTGTTCGCCAGGCTGTCCACGGGTGTTGAAGACGACGTGACCAAGTTCGCGCGGTTCGAGTCGCTCGATCCGAGCACGGCCAACGCCGACGCTGACGGGATCGTCGCCGTCAAGCTTCCAGGCGACACGGCCATCCTTGCGCATTATGCGGGTCAGGTCGGTTTTGCGACGATCTTGGCTCCCTATGCGGCCAATCCCAACGTCAAGGCGCCGGCCGAAACGCCTACCGATATCGTTGACAAACTGTTGTTGTCGCGCATGGCCAAACTGAACATCGTGCCGTCGCCGGTTTGCGACGACCTGACGTTCCTGCGTCGCGTCTACTTGGATGTGATCGGCCAGCTTCCAACGCCGGACGAGGTTCGCTCCTTCTTGAGCGATCCAGCGCCGGGCAAACGGACCCGAGTGATCGATCGGCTCCTTGCGCACCCGCTTCACGCTGCGACCTGGGCGGGGCGGATGTGTGACATGACCGGCGCCGACGATCGCTTCTTGGGCGATGGCGTCTATCAATTTCACGATTGGTTTCGCAACAAGCTCGAAGCGAACTGGCCGTGGGACAAGATCGCCTACGGCGTGATTTGCGCGACAGCAGCCGACGATCGCGAGCCGTAGCAAATCCTGGCAGATCAAAAGCGAATCGCCGAGGAAAAGAAACAGGCAAAGGGAACGAAGGCGCCGGCTTCCGATGGCAAGAAGCCGTGGCAAGTGGGGTATGCCACGCGCAACTCGCTCGACTTCTTTCACTCCAATCTGATTCACACGCGGGAAAAGCCTCGCATCATCGACTCCAAGAAAGTCGCCCTCCGCGTCGCAACAACGTTTCTTGGCGTCCGCCTCGAGTGCGCCCAGTGTCACAAACATCCCAATGACCGCTGGTCGCAAGGCGATTTCTTCGGCTTCGCGATGACATTCGCTCACACGCACATCGCCGGGGTCGACCCGAAGCTCAAAGCCGCCAAGGTCAATCTCAGCGGCGTGCACGTGCAGCCCACGCCGGTCGAGACGTTCGTTGATCCTGAGACGCAACAACCGTTGTCGGCTCGACTGCTCGGCGGCGCGAATATCGTCGTCAAAGACGACGTCGATCCGCGCAAGGAGTTGTGGCAATGGATGACCTCCAAGGACAATCCGTATTTCGCCCGCGCCCTCGTCAACCGCGTGTGGGCGTTCTACCTGGGCCGAGGGTTGATCGAACCGGCTGATTCGCAGGCAGCGGCGAACCCCGCGACCCACCCGGACGTGCTGGATGAACTCGCCCGCGACTTCATCGAGCACAAGTTCGATCTGCGCCGCCTTCATCGCCGGATTCTGACGACATTGGCGTACCAGCGCGACTGGCGCACGAATGCGACCAACGCCAAGGACGAACGCCATTACTCGCATCGGCTGCTGCGACGATTGGACGCCGAGCAGGCCGTCGATGCGATAGCCCAGGTGACCGGGACGCCCGTCAGGTTCAGCAAGCGATTCGGCACGCCGCGCGAGGGCATCAAGGCGGCTGAGCTGGCGCTGTCGCGCATGGGAGGCGACGACGCGTATGTGCTGCAGATCTTCGGCCGGCCGCTGCGCGTGCAGAATTGCGACTGTGAACGTTCCGGCGCCGCGTCCTTAAGCCAAACGCTGTACTTGTTCAACGACGAGAAGCTGCTGGGCAAGATTCACGATCCGAAAGGCCGATTGAAGAACCTGGTCGACGCCATGGCGGATGATCGCCGACTCGTCGAGGAGCTGTACCTATGGACCCTGACGCGCTACCCGACGCCGACGGAAATCGACCGTTCGTTGAAGCACGTACGGCTGGCGGGGTCGCGGCTGGAAGGGTACCAAGACGTGATGTGGTCGCTATTGAATCGCCACGATTTTGTGGTTAATCATTGATGCGATCGTGATAGGATTACGTGATCGACACTGCGTCAGGCGTTTTTCTGACGTTTTTGACCCAGTGCTCAATGCAGTCGGAATCGATTGGGGGGGCGCAACATGCTGAAGATATCTCGTCGGAACCTTCTGAAACTGGGCGGCGCCGGTCTTGCCGGTCTGACGCTGCCGACGCTTTTGCATGCGCAAGCCCAGAACCGCCGTGCGACGCGCACGAAGAACGTCATCTTCATTTGGCAGCAAGGCGGGCCGCCGCACCAAGACATGTGGGACATGAAGCCGGATTGCGCTTCGGAGAACCGCAGCGAATTCAGCCCAATCGCCACGGCGCTGCCCGGCTATCGGATCTGCGAACTGATGCCGCGGCTGGCGCGTCTGGTGCAGCGCATGACCATTCTGCGCGGCGTCAACCATCACATTCCCGACCACAACCCAGGCAGCATGTACATGCTGGGCAGCGGCAACCCGCCGAACCCAACGATTTTTCACCCGACCTGGTCAGCCGTCGTCAAGCGCGAGACCGAATCGCGACCGGGTATTCCGACAGCGGTGGCGATTCCGTCGGAGCCGAGCGAAGGACCCAACTCGGGATTTCTTGGCGCCGCCTGGCAATCGTTCGCGACGCAGGCCGACCCCAACGACCGCGATTTCCGCGTCCGCGCCTTGGCGATGCCGCGCGACATCGATTTGGCGCGTTTCGAGCGCCGTCGGCAGCTGCTGGACGACACCAGTCGCTGCTTCGATGAGTTGACCGAGCGCCCCGACGTGTTGCGAGGGCTTGATCGGTTCCACCAGGACGCCTATTCGATCATCCAGTCGCCCGCAACGCGGCGCGCTTTCGACGTCGAGCAGGAGCCGACCACCGTGCGCGATCGCTACGGACGCAACAAACTCGGTCAGCGCCTGATGTTGGCCCGCCGCCTCGTCGAGGCCGGCGTCCGCTTCGTGACGATCAGCGAGCCGGTCGGCTGGGACACGCACGAAGCAAACTTCCGCCGCTTGCGCGAGAACCTGCCGGTCGTCGACTTGGCCGTCAGCACCTTGATCGAAGACTTGCGCGATCGGGGCCTATGGACGACACGCTGATCATGATGTTCGGCGAGTTCGGCCGAACGCCCCGAATCAATCCGCAGGCGGGGCGCGACCATTGGCCTCAAGCGATGTCGATCATGTTGGCAGGAGGCGGCGTACCGGGGGGGCTCATCTACGGAGCGACCGACCGTAATGCCGCCTATGTCACCGATCGCAGCTACAGCCCGGCCGACTTCGCGTGCACAATCTATGCGCTGCTGGGCATCGACCCACACAAGTACTATGCCGCGCCGAACGGCCAGCCGACGCCGATCGTTCGGGACGGGGAGCCGATTCGCGCCGTGGTCGGTTGAAAGCACGTCGCTGAGAATTGCACTACCGAGGCGGGCGGGATGGCGCGGCGGTCGGGCATGAAACGATCAGAGCCCGAAGCGTTCGCGAGGGATCGAGTGAACCTCGGTGACGTTTCGGGCTCTGACGGAGAGCGCACAGGTCAACTCACATCGCCGACGCGATAGCGGACGAACTTGACGAGCTTCAGTCCTTTGGACGACAACAGCTGGCCCACCGTCTTTGAGTCGTCCTTGACGAACGGTTGATCGACGAGCACGTTTTCGGCAAGCCAGGTCTTCATCTTGCCTTCGATGATCTTTTCGAGAATCTGCGGCGGCTTGCTCTTATTCTTGGGATCGTTCATCGTCTGCTCGCGGGCGATTTCCGTTTCCTTCGTGAGCGTGGCGGCCGGCACGTCGTCCTTGGTACCCGACACTGGATTGCGGGCGGCGATGTGCATGCACACGTCGCGCAGCACCTGCGGATCGGCAGTTGCACCCTCGACCAAGAGCAGCACGCCGACGGAGCCGTCGTGATGCAGATAGTCGCCAACCAGGCCGGTGAACCGCACGAAGCGGTGCGGCTTCATGTTTTCGCGGATGAGCTGGAACACGTCCATCACGCGGTCGGCGATCGTCTTATTCGGCTGCGCCAGGCTCGGCTGCTTCAGGAGGTCGTCAACACTCGCTGGATTGTTGACCGCGACCTGCTTGGCGATTTCGGCCGTGAGCTGGATGAACTGGTCGGTCTTGGCGACCGGCGCGGTCTCGCAGCGGATCTCGACGATAGCGCCGCATTTGGCGTCGCGATCGAGGTAGACACCGATGCGTCCCTCGGCGGTTTCACGGGCGGCGAAAGTTGCGACTTTGCTGCCGGCTTTCTTGCGTAGCCATTCGACGGCTTTCTCCATGTCGCCGCCGGTCTCGGTGAGGGCGGTTTTGCATTCCATCATCGGCGCGTTGGTGCGGTCGCGCAGTGTTTTGACATCATTCGCGGAAATGGCCATGGTTCTCTCCTGAAAATACAGAACCACAGATGAACACAGATGGACACAGATAGAAAAGAGCTTAGACCGCGCCAATCTAGATGAATGGCGACTACCAATTCTCTGATCTGTGTTTATCTGTGTTCATCTGTGGTTGAATCTCTTACGATACGACCGGCGCCGGGGCTTTGGGGTTCGCGCCGGGGCGGCCGCCACGGCCGGCTTCGGGCGGCAGCGACGCTCGGCCTTCGTTCACCGCGTCGGCCAGTTTGGCCATCATCAACTCGATCGAGCGAATGCTGTCGTCGTTGCCCGGGACGGGGAGATCGACCGTATCGGGATCGCTGTCGGTGTCGATCAGCGCCACGGTGGTCACGCCCATTCGGTGCGCTTCTTTAACGGCGATCTCTTCGCGCTTCGGATCGACCACGACCATCGCGTCGGGCAGGCGATTCATCTCGCGGATGCCCTGCAGGTTGCGATTGATCTTGGTCCATTCGCGCGTAAGCTGCGAAACCATCTTCTTGGAATAGGTGCGGATCAACGCCGACTCGGGCGCCTTGGTCAAGTCAAGCCGGCCGGTCTCGTTGAGCATCGTCTTCATATAGGCGACGAGATCGACCTTGTCGGCCTTTTCCCCGTGCGGGAGCCACATGGCTTCGAGCTCAGTGAGGCGTTTCAGGCGGTCGCGGATGGTGCGATAGTTCGTGAGCGTGCCGCCCAGCCAGCGTTCGTTGACGTAGGGCATCTTGCAACGCCCCGCTTCGCGTTCGATGGCTTCCTTGGCCTGCCGTTTCGTGCCGACGAATACCACGAGGCTGCCCCGGCTGGCGACCTTGGCGAGAAACTTGTACGCTCGCAGTAGGCCGCGCACCGTTTCGCGCAAGTCGATGATGTGGATGAGATTTCGCTTGCCGTAAATATAGGGCCGCATCTTGGGGTTCCAGCGGCTGGCGCGATGACCAAAGTGAACGCCGGCTTCAACGAGCTCCTGAACTTGAACGATCGCCACGCAAGGCACCTCCTCGGGCTGGACGCACGCGGCGTCGCAGGTTGGATACGGAGAATGTTAAGGACAATTATTATAGGAGCGAAAGGACCGTGAGGAAAGAGGGAACGGCGAATGTCGATCGTCGCTAGGCGAGCCGAGCGGCGTAGTGCCTAATGTTGTTCATGCCCGTGTCCGTGCCCATGCCCAGGCCCATGCGAATGCGTCGGCGGGTCGAGGTTGATGTCGTGCGGGGTCCAGTGGAAAACGCATTGGAGCCAGCCGAAAAAGAGGGCGCTGCCCGCGAGGAGGCTGACGTAGCCGAGTTGCCACCAAAACGTCGGCAGGCCGCACGAAGGGCACGGGCTGGGATCGATGCGCGACCAAACGATAGCGACAACAACAATCAACAACACCGCTGGCGCCCAGCCGCCGCTAGCCAGGACGTAGCGCATCTTCTTGGCGTTGACGCCTCCCAACCACCACGCGGCCCAAAGAATCCACAAGAGCCAATGTAGGCCCAGCCCGGCCAGCTGCATCATCAGCGTGCCCAGCGTCTTCGCCAAGACGATCAGCGTGTGCAATATCCCTGGGTCCGGCGTCGGTTCCATCGGCTTTGTCCTGTTCGAAACGGCGTCGAGATTCGTCATGGGAACAATAGGGCTTGGCGCGCGGAATGGCAACGTATTTGGAGTGCGGCGGCTCGATGCCGCTTTCTTTTTTTCGAAGGCAATTTGATCGCTCAAAGAAAAGAAAGAAAGCGGCGTCGAGCCGCCGCACTCCAAAGCTTTCTCCCTTTATCTTTGCCGAAATGGTTGCTACAGTAAGGCTATACGACGAAACTGAGCTTTCCCATTGCATTGAGAAGTCATCATGTTTTACCAGCGATTCGCACTGGCGATGTTCGTGTGTCTTGGGCTCTTCACCGGCTGGGGCGTGACGCAACAGGGCAAAGACGTCAAGGACCCGCCGGTCAAGCAGCCCGCCGACGCCGACACGTTCAAGGACGATTTGAAAGTCGTGCGCGAGAACGGCTTCAAGGGGGACGGGCCCGATCTCCTCGAGTACTTCCGCAAAAAAACGCAGAAACAGCCGGGGCCCAAAGAAGTGACGGCCATGGTCAAACTACTCGGCGATGAGGATTTCGCCGCCCGCGAAAGGGCTTTCACGGCCCTTGTCGAACTAGGCAGCTATGCGATGGACGCGATCAAGGAGGGCGAAAGCGACCCCGACCTGGAGATTCGCAAGCGCGTGGCCGACCTGAAACACCGCATCGAATTGAAGGCGGAGCCTACGCTGCAAGTGGCCGCCGCTCGGATCGTCGCCAAGCTCAAGCCCGCAGGGTCGGCCGAGCGATTGCTGGAGTTCTTGCCGTTTGCCAAGGACCCGATGGTAGTCGATGAGATTTGCAAGGCGCTCGGCGCGGTGGCCGTGGTGCAGGGCCGAGTGGAGCCGATCGTGCTGAAGTCGCTTGAAGATGCTGTGCCGATCAAGCGGGCCGGCGCCGGCGAAGCATTGGCGCGGGCCGGGGCGAAGGCCGAGTTGCCTTTGGTCAAGAAGCTGTTGTCCGACAAGGACGTGACGGTGCGCTATCGCGTCTGCATGGCGATGCTGTCCTTGGAGGACAAGGAGGTCGTGCCGGTGATGATCGAGCTGCTTGGCGAGTTGTCGCCAAACCAGCTCTGGCCGGTCGAGGAAGCGCTCCTCCGCTTGGCGGGCGACAAGGCGCCGGCGGTGGGGCTGGGCAATGACCCCGCGGGGCGCAAAGCGTGCCGCGACGCCTGGCATAAATGGTACACCGGCGAAAAGACGATCGACATGACCAAGCTCTCCGAGGCGAACGTCTTCCTCGGCTACACCCTCATCGTGCAGCACAACAACCGCATCGGACCGGGCGGCACGGGCAACGTCGGCGAAATCTTCGAACTCGACAAAGAGAAAAACACCCGCTGGAAAATCACTCTCCCCGCCGGCTATCCCGTCGACGCCCACGTTCTCGCTGGTTCGCGCGTTCTCGTCGCCGAGTATCAAGCCCACAAAGTCACCGAACGCGATCTCAAGGGCGACGTCAAGTGGGAATACAATTGCGGCGGCAACCCCTTCTCCGTCCAGCGACTGACCAATGGCAACACGTTCATCGCCATGCAGGCCCGGCTCGTCGAAGTCGATCGCAACAAGAACGAAGTCTGGAGCTATCAGCGCCCCGTCCAAGACATCATGCGGGCCAAGAAGCTCCCCACCGGCGAAGTCGTCATGATCACCAACAATCCCAATCAAGGCAACGCCATGTACCTCCGCATGGACAGCCGGACCAAAGAGATCAAGAAATCGTTCACGATCACGGCGGTGCAGATGCTCTTCGGCAGCATGGAGATCCTGCCCAACGGCAATATCATCGTGCCGCATTACAACAATCAGCGCGTGGTCGAGTACAACGAGAGCGGCGCCCAGGTCGGCAACCCCATCCAGATTGCCTGGCCCAACTCCGTCGTTCGCCTGCCCAACGGCAATAGCCTGGTCACCAGCTACAACCAGCGCCAGGTGTACGAGTTCAACGGCAACCAACAGGTGTGGAACTACCAGACCGACGGCATCGTATTCGTCGCCCGCCGAAGGTAGACCTCACGCGGAGCGTGAGGTCTACGATAAGTGAGAATTCTGCATGCGTTTCGTCATCGCCATAATCGGATGCCTGCACGCAACGTCGGTGCTGGCCCAACCGACGCCTGACGTAGAACGCGCCGCGGACGAAGCCGTCTTGCGCGACCACAAGCTGCCGACCAAGGGCCCGGAGCTTCTGAATATCTTGCGCGACCACACTCCGTCCGCCGACGGCATTGCCCGATTCAAATCGAGCGTCGCCAAGCTGAAGGTCTCCAATTATGCGGATCGGCTCAAGGCGACTGCCGACTTGGCGCGTCTGGGCCCGCGCGTTCGGCCGCTTCTGGAGAACCTTCTGCAGGACTTCAAGGCCGACGCGGAAACGATCGGCCGACTGCGCAGCGTAGCGGAGAAGTTCTCCGTGGACACGGACATCAAGGTCACTTCGGCAGCGGCGCGAATGATCGCCCGCGACAAGCCGGCTACCGCGCTGCCGGTGCTGCTCGAATTTGTCCCGTATGCGCCGAGCGAATCGGCTCGCCAAGACGTGCAGCAAGCGATCAACGTCCTTGCGATGGTCGGCAAAGAGCCGGCGCCGCAAATCGTGGCCGCTCTTAAGGACGCCGAACCGGCCCGCCGCGCCGCCGCTGCCGAGGCTTTGTTGCGCAACCTGGGTTCCAGTGTGGGCAAGCAAATCGAGCCGCTGCTGGACGACGCCCATCCACTGGTCCGCTACCAGATCGGTAAAGCACTCGTCGAGAAGAATGATCGTCGCGGCATCGGCCTGCTCGTTCAGACGATCAACGATCCGTCCATGGAGCGAGCCGAGAGCGCGCTCGATCTTCTCTATCGTGTGGCCGGCGAGAAATCTCCAAGCGTCTCGTACACGGGCAAACATACCGCCCAAGCCGTCTGCACCGCGTGGACGAAATGGCAGGAACAACATGCCGCCACCATCGACCTCAGCAAACAGCTCGCCCGCACCGAGCTCGGCTTCAACGTCATGGTGACGATGACCACGCGCGTACCGATCAAAGGCAAGGTATTCGAGATTGGTCCCGGCAAATCCACCGACGTTCGCTGGGAATTCGATGCCCCGCGCAACACCCTCGATGTGCAAATTCTCGGACCGAATCGTCTTCTTCTTGCCGAGTACTTCGATCGCCGGGTGACGGAGCGGGACTTTAAGGGGAACGTGCTGCGGCAATTCTCGGCGCCGATGCCGGTGGGCTGCCAACGGCTCCCGGGCGGGCAAACCTTCATCGTTTGCCGAAGCCAGCTGCTGACTCTCGATGCCGAAGGCAAGGATGTCTTTTCGTGGTTCCCGATGAATGCGAGCATCAGCGGCGCTCAACGCCTGCCCAACGGCAACATCGCGGTCGTGACGTCGGCGAGCCGCTGCATCCTGCTCGACGCTCAGGGCCGCGAACTGAAGAGCTTTCAAATGGGCGGCACCGTCTATCCTTTGGGAGGCAGCGTCGAGGTTCTGCCCAACGGTCGGGTCCTCGTGCCGCTTTACCTCAACAATACGATCGTCGAGTTCGACTGGAACGGCAACCGCCACTGGGAAGCGAAGATCAATCACCGCCCGAGCACGGCAACGCGGCTCGCCAATGGCCACACGCTGGTGACATGCGTGCTCGATCCGTGCGTCATTGAGCTCGATCGTGCCGGCCACGAGGTGTGGACCTATCGCCCCGACGGCCGGCCCATCCGCATTCGAAGACGCTAGCGTAGGTCAGGCTTTCTAGCCGGACATTCCCCCAGGCTGTCAGGCTAGAAAGCCTGACCTACGGTGAGGAAGACCGAGTCATGCGAGGATGCTGGGCAACCCTGCTGTTCGCCGCCGCTATGATGGCCCTGTCAGCGTCCGGCACGATGCGCGTGGCTGCCCAGGCCGACGAGAAAAAAACTGAGCCTACGATCGACAAGCTCGACGACGAGATTCTTCGCCGGCACAAGCTGTCTACGGAGAGCGACACGCTGCTGGCGTTCTTCAAGAAGCGCGTCCTTCCCGAAAATGAACGCCCTGCCATCGAACAACTGGTTCGCACGCTCGGTTCCACTGATTTCCGCCGCCGCGAGAAAGCCACGCTTGACTTGATCGGTCGCGGCGTGTTGTCGCTGGATGTGCTGCGTTCGGTGGGAGGCGTCACGATCGATGGTGAAGTGCAGCGCCGTATCGAACGGGCGCTCCAGACGATTCACGAAAAGGACGTTCCGCGCGAGGTACCGACTGTTGCTGTCCGTGTCCTGACGGCTCGACCCGCGGCCGGCCTGACCGAAACGCTGCTCGCCTATGTGCCCTTCGCCGACAATGAGGCGACGATTGACGAGATTCGCTACGCCTTGCTCAAACATGGCGTCAAGGCGGGCAAGCCCGATCCGAGTCTACTCGCGGCCCTGTCCGATCGCGCGCCGGTGCGCCGCGCGCTGGCAGCCGAGGCGCTCGCGCGCAGCGCCTACGCCGACCACAAGGACGCTTTGCGGAAGCTGCTGACCGATCCCGATCCGACGGTGCGTTATCGCCTTTCACGAGCGATGCTCTTCGCCAAGGAGCGCGACGCGGCGACGACGCTCATCGACACGTTGAGCGACTTGCCGATCAACGCCGCCTGGCAGGCCGAGGATTTCTTGTTGAAATTGGCGACGAGCGCGCCTCCTCCGGTCGAACCGATGGGCAACGACAAGGAAACGCGTGAGAAATGCAAGGCCGCCTGGCAGGAGTGGTGGAAGAAAAATGGCGACAAAGTCGATCTCGCCAAGCTTGAAGACGCGCCGCGCATGCTGGGCCGGACGCTGGTGGTGCTGCTCGATCAGAACGCAGTCATCGATCTCGGCCCGGATAATCAGCCTCGCTTCGAAGTGAAGAATCTGACTTTCCCCCTCGATGCGCAGAGCTTGGACGAAGACCGGGTCCTTGTCGCCGAATACCACGCTAATCGGGTTACGGAGCGCAATTCGCGTGGCGAGACCTTGCGCACGATCACGATCAACGGCGGCGTGTCCGGCGGTCCGCAAGCCGCCCAGCGTTTGCCCAACGGCAACACCTTCGTCGCCACCGCCAACCAGTTCCTTGAATACGACAAGGACGACAACGTCGTTGTCAACATCCGCTTGGGCAACAACGGCGAGCAGAAGGTCATGAAGTCGATGAAGCTGCAGAGCGGTGAGATCGTCTGCATGCACACCGACGCCCGCGTGGTCCGTTACGACTCCAAGGGGACTGAATTGCACAGTTTCTCCATCAGCATCAACATGCGCCTCTTCGGCGGCAGAATCCACATGCTCCCCAACGGACGCGTCCTCGTTCCGCATCATGGTGAAGGCAAAGTCGTTGAGTACGATAGCCGAGGCAAAATCGTTTGGCAGATTCCGTTCGACCAGCCCATCGTGGCCACGCGCCTTGTCAACGGCAATACGGTGATCACGTCCATGAATCCCGGCGTCGGGGCGGTCGAGGTCGATCGCACCGGCGCGGTTGTTTGGTCCTACCAGCACGCCAGCAACTCCCGCGTAACCCGCGCAATCCGTCGCTAGTCGTCGGCGGCGCCTCGTTTTCGTAACCGGGGCTCTTTCCGGCGCTTTCGTGAACTCGTTACAATCGGATGTTTAAATGGGCGAGCCGAGCGGCGTAAGCCGCCCGTTGACGGTTGAGCGCAGTCAACCGCCCGCTGACACGGCACGCATCGCCGTCGCTGAGATTCTCGCATGAGCCGACCGACCGCTAATTTGCCGACTTGGACGCTGCCGATGATCCTGATCGGCCTTGTCGTCGTCAGCGGCGTCATCGTTGCTGCCGGCTGGACCATGACGCGGCCCAACGATGCCGCCCGCCATGTGGACCGTGCCGACCGCACGGAGCGCTGGAATGACAACGGGAGGGCGAGGCTGCTGCCGAGCCGTGAACCCGCGGAAACGCCGCGATTGGCCGGAAACACACGAGGTGATGACCGCGGACCTGAGGACCCGCCCGTCAGAAAACGGGTGCCGGATGATACAAGCGATGGATGGTCCGGCGCCATCGTTCTGCGCCGCTCGATTTCGCCCGTCGCGCCTGCGGACCCAGCTCTGGAAGCGCCGACCCCAACGAACGCCAAGGACCCGCCGCTCAAGTCGCCCTTGCGCTGGAATGTCGAGAAGCCGGCTGGCGGCATCGGGCTGATCATGCCCATCGAAGTCGCCAAGATCGACGACGGCAGTATCCCGTTCACCGTGCGCCGGCTGCAATTCCCCGACGGCAAGCCGGAAAAACTCAGACTCGCCGTCACGCCGGTGATGCACGACGATCTCGGCAGCATCCTGACCACGATGGGTCCCGGCTACGCCTTCACACAACTGCGCAAGGCCGACGTGTTTTCGTTTGACGTGATGAAAAAGCACGACGTGGTTTTCCTCACGTGCGCCGACATGTACGTGCAGGACTTTCAGGCGGCAAACGCTCTGCGAAAGTTCGTTGCCAACGGCGGAACGCTGTACGCCTCCGACTTGCGCGGCGATCTGCTCTTGGCCGCTTTTCCCGAGTTTCGCATGAAGATTGCGCTTCTCCCCGGCGTTCCGCAGAAGGTTGACGCGAGCGTCGTCGACGACGGCTTGCGATCATTCCTCAATCGCAAAACCATTCCGCTATCCTTTGACGCGCCGGACTGGCGGCCCGCGTCGTTCGATCCTGCCAAGGTCACGGTGTGCCTAAAGAGCGAATATCGCGACAATCAGGGGCGAGCCGTGCAGGCGCCGCTTCTGGTGAAGTTCCGCCATCAAAAGGGGACGGTGATCTTCACGTCGTTTCATCACACCAAGAACGATTCGGAAATCGTCCGAAAACTGCTCGATTTTCTCGTCTTCGCAACTGTGAACGCTCGCAGCGAGGCCCGGCTGCGCGACCTGATGCACCGGTACCACTTCTCGCTTCACGAGATGCGCCCGGCCGCCGTCAATCCGGATATGAAGATCGAGGGAACGTATCAACACCAGGGCGGCGGGCTGCAAATCGCGCTCGGCTTCGAAAACCTCGGCGCTCGCCTGAAACTCACATTGCGCTCGCCCAGCAGCAAAACCATCGAACACGTCGATCAAGGCCTGTACATCATCGAGATTCCGAAAGCCGAGCCCGGCCTTTGGCGTTACGAAGTCACGCCGCTCGAGCTGCCTCACCGCAATTTCCCGATCCTGATCGCGGTCGGTTCCGTTCGTTCATAACATTTGGGCGAATGCGCCGCGGTCACTGCGATGTGCTTCACTTTTTCTTCAGCCAATCCCATTCGTCGCGCAGGATGCTCATGACGATGGTGTCCCAGTAGAGGCCATCGCTATAGTGTTCATGCCGCAACACGCCTTCGCGCTGAAACCCCAGCTTTTCATAGCAACGAACGGCACGCTCATTGTTCGCATGAACGCAAAGATAGAAGCGATGGAGGTTGAGCGTGCCGAAGCCGTAGTCGATCAAAAGTTGCGTGGCTTCGCTGCCGAGCCCTTGGCCCCAACAAGTTTTGTCGCCGCTGCAGATGCCGAACTCGGCCTTGTGGTTCTTCGAATCGATGTCGCGCAGGCTCATGACGCCGATCGGGCGATCGTCCTCCTGGAGCGCGAGCAGCATGCCGATCGTCGTCGGATCGTTGCGAGTCTTGTCGATGAAGTCGATTTCCGACTGCAAATCGATCGGGCGAAAGAGCCGCAGATGCTGTCGGATGTCGGGGTCGTTAAGCCAGGCCTGGACGATGGGAGCATCGTCGCGTTCGATGGCCCGGGCATAAATGCGTTCGCCGATGAGGAAGGGATTTTTCATTCAGTGGGATGAGCGGGGCGTCCAGGCAGCGTCAAGACAGTCTGCGTTAAGCTGGAAATGAGACTCGCCTGTTTCACGCGAATGCCGGCACACTGAGCCAAGCCCCGAACGTTGAGGATTTTATCCTGCGTGCTTCGCGTGCAGGGGCTCACTCCACGTGTTTCGGCTTCAAGGCGGAGCACGCAGGATAAAACCTGGCTGAACTGAACCGCGGATGCCACAGCCGGTTGCGATGGAGCTGCAATGCCGCGTAGACTGAAGCTGATCGGCGAGCAGGGCGCATATTAACGATTTTTCTGTGGGCTTACGGCGCCTCAGAAACCCGGTGGTCTAATCTCGCGGATACACGCCTGATGCGCAAGCGAAGGAGTATGTCGTGACCTTCGCTCGGGCTTCAGGCTTGTGTCGCAACCCCTCACCTCTGGGGTCTGCAACGCTCCCATCGGCCGTATGACGCACCGGCGATGAAAGCACCAGCTCGGTTGGCGCACGAATTATCGCCACGCAGATTCGGCAAGCCAGTGGCTTGCCGCTACGGGGCCGCACGCGGATTCGTTGCGTTTCGCAGAGAGGGATGCGCGTGTGGCTGTGCGACGACTTTGCCGAAGCGAGATCGTAGCGAGGAGTCGCACTACAAGATGTCGTTGCACGGCGATGAAATCGACTGGCCGCAATCGTGCTGTCGTGGGCTACGTCTCGTCCTGTGGCCGTTTGTCCCAGTCGCGGAGTTGGGCGATGAGGCTCTCGAAGGTCACCACGGTTTTGGGGACCTGGAAGACGGTTTCGGCAAGGTTGCCGAGGTCGGATTTGGACATGCGGGCGCGTTCGAGTTCGTTTTGCAGGCGAACGAGCCAGGGGGGGACATCGAGGCCGACGCCGCTGGGGGTGGTGGCGAAGGGTTCGAGTTCCTTTTCGAGTGGAGAGGGCTCAGTTTTGCCAAGCCAAGCGGGGGCCTGTTCGAGGGCGGGCTCGATCATGGCGCAGAGGCGATCGAGGACGAGGGGCTGGACGAAGCGTTCCTCGATGCGGTCGCGGATGGTGGCGAGGCGAATTCCATGCGTCTTTTCCAGCTTGGCAAGCTCGGAGACGTACTTCTCGGCCGAATCGCGAGTGATGTCTTCGACGCGTGCTTGCCACAGCGTGGCGGCGATGGCGTCGCGGCGGGCGAGCGTCTCGTGCACCAGACCCAAAGGCTTCAACAGCCACGCCGCCCGATCGTAGCGCGACTTGAGGCGAAGGTAATCGAACAGGCGATGGAGGTTGTCGCCGTAATCCGACTGCGTCGTGGTGGCGTTGTAGTCGCGCAAATGATCGTAGTTCTCGACGAGGGTTTGCAGAATGATCTGCAGGATTCGCTCGGCTTCGTCGCGCGGGATGCCGCGATCGAGCTCGTCGAGCAGCTTGAGCGGGTGTAGCGGATCGGGCTCGGCCTGCAGGTCTTGCAGATGCGCTCCGACGCCGCGCAAGAGGATGCCGCGGATGTTCGCCATGGCCAGGAACTTGGCGTGGAACAATTCGCGGCCATAGCGTTTGATGAACTCGGTGAGCTTGGCCCAGTCGCGATCCTGCGTGATGAGTTCGAGCGTGGCGACGCGCAACGTTTGGCTGTGGTCGCGCCAGGTGACGGCGAACGGCTCGACTACCGTCTCGAGAGAATCGATCAGTTTCGTCGGTTCAATATTCTCGCGCAGGGCGGCATCGACGACGGCATCAACGGCGGCCTGCAGGCCGAGCTGGAAAAGCCGGTCGTATTCCGTGATGCGAGGCCCGGCAAGCGTTTGTCCGGCCTCCATCGAGCGAGCTAATCGCAGCAGTTGATACGTCTCGTGAATCATCCCTTGCTTGGGCAGGTTGTAGACCAGGCCGCGCAACATCATCTGGGCGAGGCTGGCTTGCAGGATGAGCGCCGGGTGGCCGCCGTGCGAGAGCGGCGTGTACAAGAGCGGCTCCTGGCGAAACCGGGCGATGAACACCGGCAGCAGCGACCGGGCGGCGTCAGCGTCCTCGCGGGTTAGCGCCCGCTCCAAAGAGAGAACCACCGGGCTCCACGCCTCGCCGTCGTCGAGCGCCCCGTCCTCGCGTATGCCGCGCATGGCGCCGATCGCCAGCACATGGTCGAGCGTGGTGGCGATGACCTGGTTGAGAATGCGCTCCTTCGTCGAGCGATGGCGATCGTACTCGACCATGGCTTCATAAGCGCCCGACGGTTCGGGGACGTCGTGTTCGTGGATGACGTTGAGGAGGTCACGCAGTTCCTTCTCGTTGTGCTCGGCTCGGCGAAGCCAACCGCTCGTTGTGTGAGCCAGGCGCGGCACGAGTTCGCGCGGGACTCGGCGCAGGCAGCGCGTGGCAATGTTCCAAAGCCGGCCGAGCGTCGAAAGGAACTGCAGCCGCTTTTCCAATCGCTCGGCTTCATAGAGCAGGTCGAAATCGCGTTTCGGGGCAGCGTCCATAACGCTGCCTTCGATATCGTCGTCGGTGCTGTCCTGGTAAGTCATTTCCTCATACGCGGCCCCGTAAAGCGATTCGCGGTCGTCGTCGTCGTCGTCATCCGGAGGCGGCGGTTCGTCGGGCGCTGTTTCTGTACCCGTGCCAAGCACGTCGAGCCGGGGGACGTTCCAGAATTCGTCGGCATTGGCTTCGATGTAGTCGAAGAACTTGACGGTCAACTCAAGGAGCGGCTTGGCGGCTTCGCCCTGAGTCTGAAGCTCGGCAATGGCCAGGCTGATGCCGAGCATCCAGCGAAGTGCGAGTTGATGGAAGGAGTGCTCGCCTTCGACGAGGGTGACCTGGTCGGCGTGGCTCAGCCAGGTCATGAGCAGGGAAGCGGACGCGCGATAATCTTGCTTGTGCAGGAGCGCGTCGACGACCAGAGCGAAGGCTTTGGCGGAGTGGAACCCATCGAGCTGCTCGCGCCAGAAAGCGAGGTCGGCGGCGCCGGCGCCGCGCTCGCGCCAGCGTGTCAAGGACTTCGCGACGTGCTCGGCCGATTGCGTCGCCTCGTTGCCGTGCACGTGTTCGATGTCGCTAACGGTAGTGGTGGCGAAGCAGTCCCACCAGTCGGCGAGGCGGCGCATCTCCTTGGCCAGGTCCTTGTCGGGCTTGAACGTCCCGGACGTCGCGCCTTCGCTGAGCAATCGGCCATAGAGATTGAAGAACTGATCGACGATGTGAATGAGATCGTCGATACGTTGATCGCGCACGCTGTCTTCAACGGAGTGAAAGCGCGGGTAATGGCCGCTGAAGCCAAGGATGTTCCAGGGATCGACGAGAGCGCCACAGGCGATGCCGCGTTTGAGCATCTCTTCGATGATGGTGAGGTTCTTCGCCGCGACGTCCAGATGGCCTTGGTCGATCGACAGATTGCCTGTGGTGAGCAGAATCTGCATCTCGCTAAGGATGCGAACGGAGGCGACCGGGATAAGGGCGACCTGCCGCCGCGCGGCTTCGGGATAGCCGATGTCGGCGAACAACAGGGCGAGATGGCGCTGCTGAAGCTGCAGCGCCCGCTGGTTAGCGAGGTATTGATTGAGTGCCTGGCGCACGCCGCCGAACGGTTGCTTGAGCAACTTGGCCTCGGCCTGCAGCCGCGTACCATGCTTGCCTGGAACCGTCGGCAGAAGCTGCGTGTAGAATCCTTCGCGGTATTTGGCGATCCGCGGCACCAGCGTCGAAAGCGTTACCGTGGAGTCGTGGGTCGTCGGTCCGGAACCGCACACGCCCGACGCCATGAGGATCGTGCCGGCGAGAACGGCGGCCGATTCGTAGAGCAGTTCGTCGCGGTCGACCGAAGAATTGCGCAGCGTTCGCTGCCACAAACCGTCGATCAGAATCTGCCGAACGACGAATCGGCGATAGCGGCCCTGATTGTCGATGAGATGCGGGTCCCATTCGCCGAAGCAATAGTTGGGCCGTTTGTCGGCGGGATGCCCGAAGTCGTAGGCACGTGGATCGAGAGTGAGTTCGTCGAGCATGGTCGAATCGAAGTAGGCGTCGAGGCGGATCGATTCAGGCGTCTTGTCGAGGATCTTGAGAGCGAGTTCGACGAGGTCATGATACTTGCCACGCGCGACGCCGGCGCCGCGCAAGTAAAGCGGGATGGGGCGGACGCGTTCGTGGTCGTAGATTTCGCCGCGGCGCTCGTTCTCAAGGACGGCGACCGGACGATGGCCGACGTAATCGTTGAGGAGCTTGACGGCGCCGGCGACGATGCGTGCAGTCTCAGACCATGGGCCGCGCTGAGCCAACACGGCCTCGAGAACGCGGGCCAGAAAGAACGGCTGCCAAAGGTCGCTTTTGCTCTGGTGCGCAAGCAGATCGCGATGATGTGCCCGGTACGCGGGAAGCACGTCGCCGAGCGCTAGTTGCACGACTGCTTCGGCTTGTGCAATATCGGCAAACGCCGCCCCGCCTGTCTGTTGCAGTGTCTTCAGCCGCGCCAGCAGAACACGGCACAGGTCGTCCCACGGCTTGTCGGAGCCATGGTCGAGGAGAAATGCGAAGGCGTCGTGGAGGTTCTTCTGGAAACGAGGATCCGGTCGGCCTTCCGAGAAATTGAGGTAGCCGAGCAGCGCAGGCAGCGCAACCGCCTGATCGATGCCGACGAAATGATCGTCCTTGGTCATGGGTTACCTCTGCGCTCCGCTCCTTCCGGTATCGAAGACCCTCTTGCCGTCGCATCATTCTACTTGCAGAATGGCCGTCGATCCTGTCAACTATTGTATCAGGTGTCTTGCAGCGCCGTAGCGTCTCAACAAGCCCGCAGCGCAAGCAAGGGCGGCCCTTGCTTGCGCTGTAGGCCAACCTCAAAAGGGGGCAGTCATGCGTTGGTTCATCGGGTTCCTCATCACCGTTTCTGCGTTTGTTCCGCTTTCGTCCGATGCCAAGGACAAGAAGACCGCGCCGAAAAAACCGGCCAACGTCTTCACCGATGTGGCCGACGCGCCGATCGATTACGCCATCCAGGGCGAATACGCGCGCGACGGCCAAGGCGTCGCCGCCCAGGTCGTGGCGCGCGGCAACGGCAAGTTCGACGTCTACATCCTCCAGGGCGGCCTCCCCGGCGCCGGCTGGGACCCGAAATCCAAAAAAACCAAACTCGAAGCCAAGCTCGATCCCGACAAAGGCATCGCCTCCTTCATGGGCGGCGATTTTCGCAAAGGCAGCCAGATCAACGCCAAGAAGAATACGCTCAACCTCGTCACCGACGATCCGATCTACATCGAGCTCAAGCGCGTTGAGCGTAAGAGCACCACGCTCGGCGCCAAGCCGCCCGAAGGCGCCGTCGTCCTCTTCGACGGCAAGAACGCCGATGAATGGAACGAAAAGAAAATGGTCGGCGAGCTGCTCGGCGTGCCCAACACGACCAAAAAGAAGTTCGCCAACTTCAAGCTGCACATCGAATTCCGCACCCCCTTCCAGCCCACCGCCGGCGGACAAGGTCGAGGCAACAGCGGCGTCTACGTCTGTGGCCGCGAGGTTCAAGTGCTCGACAGCTTCGGCCTGGAAGGCAAGAACAACGAGTGCGGCGGCATCTACAGCGAACGCGCCCCCAACGTCAACATGTGCCTACCTCCCCTCGTTTGGCAGACTTTCGACATCGAGCACCGTCCAGGAAAAATCGATCCGGAAACCAAGAAGCAAGGCCCGCCGCGCATCACGGTCCACCACAACGGCGTCGTCGTCCACGACGGCTTCGAGCTCAAAGGCGGCGCCCAGTCTGGCACCATCCACCTGCAAAACCACGGCAACCCCGTCGTCTACCGCAACGTCTGGCTGGTCGAGCTGAAGTGACGTGCAGCGCGAACGTCAGAGCCGCGACCGTCAGGGTGATGTGGGGCCAGGCTTTCTAGCCTGGCCATGAGCCGGATTGGCCAGGCTAGAAAGCCTGGCCCCACTAAAGGAGGCATCGATGAACGATGGCATTTTTCGTCGCCGACGCCTGCCGCACTGGGATGTTGAGGACGGCATCTATTTTGTCACGGCGTGCCTGGAAGGCAGTATTCCCGCGCAAGGGCGACTCGATCTCAACCGATATCGCGACGAACTCGAATCCGGTGTGAAGCCGGCCACCATCGACGAACCCGCATGGGAACTCCGCAAACACAAACTGGTCTTTGCCCGCTTCGACGATTGGATCGATCGTATTCCTGCGGTCAAGTGGTTAGAGAACAATCAAGCCGCCAGGATCGTGCGCGATGCCATGTTGCATTTCGCGGGCGTTCGTTACGATCTGCTGGCTTATGTCGTGATGCCGAGCCATTTTCACTGGGTGTTTCACCCGCGCGCGGATTGGTTCGAAGAGCATCAGAAGGTTGGCGACCAACGCACCCCGCGCGAATGCGTGATGCAGAGCATCAAAGGCTTCACGGCCCGCGAATGCAACAAACTCATCGGCTTGACCGGCACGTTTTGGCAAGAGGAATCCTGGGACCACGTGGTTCGCGGCGATGACGAGCTGGAACGCATCATCCGGTACATCGAAGACAATCCGGTCAAGGCCGGTCTAGCGAAGACGCCGGAGGACTATCTCTGGTCCTCGGCGCGCGATCGCAAGACTCGATCCATCGAACCCGGCGAATATCTGATAAGATAGTCTTCTGTGGGACTTGGCTTTCCAGCCTCGCCCGGCCCGTGGGGCCGGGCGTTCCAGCCTAGCCACCTACCTCCGCGATCAGGCTAGAAAGCCTGGCCTCACGCCGCCACGATCCGACCCGCTCTATGCCGGCTGCAAACCACCATCTCGGACGTAAACATAGAGTTGACGCCAAAAAAGATGGCGGTCGCCTTCCTGGTCTTTCTAGGAGTGGGTCTTGCCAGCTGACCGCTTACCATTCTTGGCATAGCGGCGTGGGAATTCTTGGGCCATCAATCTCGAGGTACCCCTCCCGATCCGCCCAATGGTGTATTGATTTTTGCGAAAACTAAACGGTTAGCCGTAAACGCAGGGGAAGTGCCACAAGGTAAAGAGACTTATCAATGGGAAACAAAGCAGTTTGCAACATTAGGGTCGGGCAAGGTCGTTGCACCGATACTCATTGTGAAGAGAAATCGATTTACGGGGTTTATGGGAGCAGTGCGCACCGAAGAAGTACTGTCATACACCTTCCATTATTATCTGCCAAATCACATTGAGATTCCGATCGCAGACGAAATAAGAGAACATATTTTCGTCGTGAGGCGGGTGCATAAGGGCAAGAAACTTGCCAACGACTCCTGGCGCTATTGGAAATGCTCACCAGGTTAGGTCAGTGACCGATTTACCATGCCAGTGTTTGAGGAGATCGAGTTTTTTTCCGACTTGAAGGGTAAATCGGACCTTCTGAAAATGGAAGAACTCCTGAAGGAATATCGTCACCATGCGGGTAGGTGGTTTTAGGGCTCGGGACCTTATGCAGATGCGCGACGCTTTAGGCTCTGAAGACGTCCGCTATAATGGCAACGACTGCGTAGAGGATGTTCGCATGGGCTTGCCGAAATCCATCCTGACCGAAGACGAAGACCTGGCCTTCGAACGCGCTGCCGAGGAACGCCATGTCTTCGTTGATGGCGAGGTCTTCTCGACGGCGGGCGAATCGTGGGAGCACGGGACCGCGTCCACGAATATTCTGCGATCCCTGGCCAATCAGCTAGACGATGGACCGTGCGAGGCGCGTTCAGGGAACACCGAGGTGCGCATTGGCCCGTTGCCAAAGTCGCCAAAACGACCAGCCGGATTGTACTCCTACCCCGATATCGTCGTCGTATACGGCGAACCGAAATTCCTCGACGAGCATAAGGACGTGTTGCTTAATCCGAAGGTCATCGTCGAGACGCTCTCCGAATCGACGGAAGCCTTTGATCGCGGCCTGAAGTTCGTGCGCTATCAGCAATTCAACCCCACGCTTACCGACTACATTCTGGTGAGCCAGGATCGGCCGCAGATCGAACATTATCAACGACAGAAGGACAGCTCCTGGAAATACACGATTCACCAAGGGCTCGATGCCGTCGTCATGATCAAATCGATCAAGTGCAAGCTCAACGCGGCAGACGTCTACAAGCGGATCACGTTTGCGAGCGAAACTGAGGATTAACGTTGGAGAGCATCCATGAACGACTACCATTTTCATACGCGTCGCCAGTTTCTTGCCAGCAGCACCATGGGCCTCGGCTCGATGGCGCTGGCGTCGCTGCTCAACGGCGATTCCCTTGCTGGCGCTGCGGGCTCGTCCGGGGATGCCAATCCGCTGCGACCACGCGCCGGACACTTCGCGGCGAAGGCGAAAGCGGTCATCTTCCTGTTCATGGCGGGGGGGCCGAGCCATCTGGAGTTGTTCGATCCGAAGCCGACGTTGCAACGGCTCGATGGGCAGACCGTGCCGGCGTCGTTCACGGCGGGGCGGCGCTTCGCGTTCATTCGGCCCGACGCCAAGTTGCTCGGCACGCGGCGGCGATTTGCGAAAGCGGGGCGCATCGGTGCGGACATCAGCGAGTTGTTGCCGTTCCATCGCGAGATCGCCGACGACATCTGCTTTTTGAAGGGAATGAAGACCGACGTGTTCAATCACGGGCCGGCCAAGGTCTTTTTGAACACCGGGTCGCCGCAGTTCGGTCGGCCATCGATGGGCTCATGGATCGTCTACGGCCTGGGTTCGGAGTCGAACAGCCTGCCGGCGTTCGTCGTGCTGCAATCGGGGCCGCGCGGGCCGCGCGGCGGGGCGGCGATCTGGTCGAGTGGGTTTCTGCCGACGCTCTACTCCGGCACGCCGTTTCTGCGAGGCCCGCAGCCGATCCTCGATCTGCAAAATCCGCCGGGCGTCAACCCGCAACAACAAGCACAATTCATCGACGTTGTGCGCGATCTCAACCGCATGCGACTGAACGAAACCGGCGACCCGGAGATCGAGACGCGCATCAACGCCTACGAGACGGCGTTTCGCATGCAAACTGCGGCGCCGGAGGTCATGAACCTCGCCGGCGAAACGGCGGAAACGCTGCGGCTCTACGGCGTCACGCCGGGCCAGGCGTCGTTCGCCGCCAACTGCTTATTGGCGCGTCGGCTGGTCGAACGCGGCGTGCGCTATATTCAGCTCATCCACACCGATTGGGACCATCACGGCGGCCCCTTGAATCTCGAAACGTCGATCGACTCCATCACGCGCGAGGTTGATCGGCCAAGTTCCGCCCTGATCAAGGACCTGAAACGCCGGGGCATGCTCGACGACACGCTGGTGATCTGGGGTGGCGAGTTTGGCCGAACCCCTATGGGCGAGCCGCGAGAGAGTCTGGGCCGCGATCATCACATCGACGGCTACACGATGTGGCTTGCCGGCGCCGGCATCAAGCGCGGCTACATCCACGGCGAAACCGATGAGATCGGCTACAACGCCGTCAATGGCGTCGTCCACGTCCACGACCTGCAAGCGACCGTCCTGCAGCAGATGGGCCTGGAGCACACGCGTCTGACCTATCGTTTCCAAGGCCGCGACTTCCGCCTGACCGACGTGCATGGCCGCCTGGTGCGCGAGATTTTGGCGTGATGGAATCGCATTGTGGCGGTGATCATAAGCACTAGAGAACGAATCCAGGCGGTCATTGATACGATTCCCGAAGAGAATCTTGACGAGTTGTACCGGATGGTCCAGGAGTATGCTGCCGCCACGCACAAGGGCAAGCACGAGCCTGGGATCATGGAAAAACTGAGACGAGTGAAGAAGATTCGGGCGCCGGCGGATTTCGCTGAGAACCTCGATATCTACACGAGCGGAGAAAAACGTGTCGAAGATAATCTTCATTGACACGCTCTTTGAGGTCGCGCTCGTGAACGAGCGCGATCAATACCACGAACGTGCCGACCAGCTTGCCGAGGAACTTGCAGGACGCCGTTTCCTCATCACGGATTCCGTGCTGCTGGAGATCGGCAATGCTCTGGCTCGGAACTTCCGGGACCGCTGGGTCGAGTTTATGCATCACTTTCTAGCCTCGGACCGGCGTCCAACTGGTCCGGCTCACACAAGGAATCTTCGATGAAGGTTTCGCCATATATCAATCGCATCGCGACAAGGAATGGGGCCTGGTCGATTGCTTCGCCTTCGCCGTGATGTGAGCGGCGAAAATCGAAGAAGCGCTGACGTTCGACCAGCGTTTCGTTCAGGCTGGCTTCGAGGCGCTGATGCGTGATTGAGGGGACACCGTCTTGATCGCGGCGGACGCATTGGAATCATCAGTGCCCGCAAAGCAACACCGCTGATGTCAAAATGCCATGCGGCGTTAATCGATGTGAGACAGTCTAGTATGAACTTGCCACGAGTTACGTTGGTTTTAACTGTCGTCCTGTTGTTCATCAATGCGAGCAACGGCCAAAAACCCAAGGCCATTCGTATCGCGATGGCCAGGACGTTTCTCCATGATCAACCCAAGGTCTTCATCGAAATTGCCGTGGGCGAGTTCAAGGAGGTCATGAAAGAGACGACCGGCCTGGCCGGCGACCTCGAGGTCAAGCTCACGGCGGAGGAGATCGCGGCCAGGATTCACAGCAAGCAACTCGACTACGGCATCCTTTACGCTCATGAGTTCGCCTGGGCACAGAAAAAGCACCCCGATCTACAGCCATTCCTGATCGCAGCGACGAAGCAAAAAGACAAGCGAGCCCACCTCATCGTTCACCAGAATTTCACAGGCAAGTCGATCGCCGAGCTGGGCGGCAAGACGCTCGACCTACCGTCGGGCACCAAAGAGTATTGTCGCATCTATCTGGACAAGGTCGCGAATGGGCAAAAGTTTTTCGCGTCCGTTGCAAAGTCCGGTTCCCAGTTCGAAGCGCTCGATCAGGTGGCGCGCAAGAAGGCGGACGCGACCGTCATCGACACGATTTGGCTCGACCTCTACAAGGAGCTCAAGGGGCCGGTGTTCGCCAAGAATCTCAAGGTCCTCGATCAGTCCGCCGTCGTTCCGCCAGCCGTCATCGTGTACAAGCCGGGGGCGCTTCCGAAGGCGACCGAAGATCGCATTCGCGCCGGGCTGGCCAAGGCGCACACTACGACGCGCGGTATCGCCCTGATGGCGCTCTGGCACATCGACGCCTTCGAGGCGGTGCCGAAAGGCTATGGCAAGAGCCTCGAGATCGTGCTCAAAGAGTTTCCGCCACCGAATTCGCCGCAGCAAAAATGATGTTTTTCGCTGATCGCCGCCGGCACTGAACCACGGGGAGCCTAGCGCGGGTAGGCTGCAACCACCAAGAACCAACCACGGATTACACTGATCGCACAGATAGGTGATACGGGAGCGGCCGTGACCAAGCGGGAACGTGGAGATACTGAACCGCCCAACTCTCTTGTGCTTTCCGCACTTCCTTAGTTGGACAGCGCCACTTCTTCAACTTGGTCAACACCATGCAACGTATTTTTGATACGTAACTCCTTTAGAAAAAAGCACGTGCGCGCATTCGTTGCACACTCATCCCCCCACGAAATGCAACGAAAGCGGGAACCAGTTTGACCAACGCTCGTTCGCCGCAATGAGGGGTCGCAGGGCTTCAAAGTGGCGACGTCCAAATAATCTCTTTTCTCTTTATCCGTACCATCAAGTGATCCGGGGTCTCAGATAATCTCGTTGTCACACGAAGAAATTGATTGATAGTAGTACGGATATGCATCGCATTCCTCCACCACTTGGACGCGCACGCCGCTGCGCAATCGATTTTCGACACCCAATTTTGAAACGCAGAGAACGCGGAGAGTGATTCGCTCGGCACTCCGCGTTCTCTGCGCACTCTGCGTTTCATTTTTGGTTTCGGCATCAAAGGCGCGACGTGTTCATCCGTGGTTGAATCTCACTCGCGCGATAGCGTTCAGTCTCCGCGTCTGTTCTTTTCCAGCACAACCGGCTGAATGCGGATTACGGTGCTGTCTCCGGCCACTGATAGCGTCAGCACGATTTCCGCGCCGACCTGAATGTCCTGAACTTTGCTCGTCTTGCCGTCCTTGTTCGTCACTTTCGTCGACTTCAAGAGGTGGTAGACCTTCTCGCCCATGTCGCGTCCGGCGATCACCGTGATGGTGTTCCGATCGGGATTCGTCGCCTTGAACTGGCCGCGAATCGTCGGTCCGTCCACGGCGATGCTGACAGCTTTGTCCTTTTCCACCTTGACCGTGGTCGGGCAGCCGCGCTTGACATCGTCGAGCTTCGTTGGCACGTCGTCCTGCATGATGATGGCGTCCTTCGGCACTTGCAACACCTTCTCCGTCTCCGTCGCTTCCTGTTTCTTGCGATCGTATGCTGTAATCACCAGCGTGATTGTTCGGTTATCCGTGTCGATGGCGCCGATCTTGCCCTTGAGCACGGCTGCGTCCTTCCCCTTCTCACGCCCATCAACGGGTGAATCGCTCAACCAGAACGCGAATAGGCACGCGCCCATCGCCATGATTGCCGAAACTCTCCACGTGCACTGGCCCAGCATGATCAGATCCTCCCTTTGACGAAAATGCATCGATTCGGCTTACGCAACTGAATGTTGAATGATCGCATAATCCTGGCCGAACGGCACGATCTTTTTTCAAAAAAAGCCGATCGCGTCACGGCTGATCATTTGAACGATGAACACTTCATATACGATGAGAAGTAACGCCTGAATCGTGACAGCTATCCGGAAGCAGAACATGACTTCACCAGCCTCGCGATCTACCGAAATGCTCGACCGCCGTAGCTTCCTTCAAGCCGCCGGCGGGCTGGGCAGCATTGCGCTGGCGTCGCTGCTCGCCGATGAAGGATTGCTCGCGAACCCGATCAGGCCGAGCATTCGTCCCGAAGCGCCGTACGCTGCTCGACCGCCGCACTTCGCCGCAAAGGCCAATCGCGTGCTGATGATCTTCTGCTCCGGCGCCGTGAGCCATGTCGACACGTTCGACTACAAACCGGAACTGGTGCGGCGCGACGGTCAGCCGATGCCGGGCGTCGATCGGCTCATCACGTTTCAGGGCGAGAACGGAAACTTGGCTGGGCCGCTCTGGCGTTTTCGGCCGCGCGGGCAGTCGGGCAAGATGATCTCGGACCTGTTGCCGAACCTCGCCGAGCTGGCCGACGAGATGTGCTTTATACACTCGATGACGGCTCGCTCCAACACGCACGGGCCGGCCGAGAATCAGATGTCGACCGGCTACACGCTCGATGGCTTCCCGTCGATCGGCGCGTGGGTGAGCTACGCACTTGGCAGCGAGAGCGCCGACCTGCCCGCGTTCGTCGCCATCCCCGATCCGCGCGGCGTCCCTCAAGTCGGACCGAACAACTGGGGCAGCGCGTTTCTCCCGGCCGTCTTTCAGGGGACGGCGTTCAACGCGGATCGGCCGATCGCCCATTTGGCTCGGCCCGCGGAGATTTCACTGCCGGAGGACAATGCGACGCGCGATTTTCTGCGAGCGCTAAACGAGGAGCATCTGCGGCGACGGCCGGGCGACACCGAGTTGGCCGCCCGCATCGCCAGCTATGAACTTGCCGCCCGCATGCAACTGCGCGCCGCAGAGGTCGGCGATCTGTCGCGCGAATCCACGGCGACGCTCAATCGCTACGGCGTCAACGACAGCAATCGCATCAAGGCCGGCTTCGCGCGCAACTGTGTCCTCGCCCGCCGACTTCTCGAGCAGGGCGTCCGGTTCGTCCAGCTCTTCAACGGCGCCTATGCCATGGGCGAAGGCGTCGGCAACTGGGACGGCCATCGCGTCCTGAAGACCCAGTACGACATCCACGGCCCCATCCTCGATCAGCCGTGCGCCGCGCTCTTGCGCGATCTGAAGCAGCGCGGCCTTCTGGACGACACGCTGGTCGCCTGGGTGACCGAATTTGGCCGCATGCCGACGTTCCAGCGCGGCGCCACAGGCCGCGATCACAACCCGCATGGGTTCACCGTTTGGCTCGCCGGCGCCGGCGTCAAGCATGGCTTGTCGTACGGCGCCACCGACGACTTCGGCTATCAGGCCGTCTCGCGTGTCACAACCATCTACGATTTACACGCAACGATCCTGCACCTTTTGGGCCTCGATCACGAACGCCTGAGTTTCTACCACAACGGCATCGAACGCCGCCTTACCGACGTGCACGGGCATGTGCTTGACTCGATTTTGGCGTAGGTTGGGCGTACCTCCGACCGTCAGCGCCCGCGAAGGGCAAGTCACAGCCTTCGCTTACGCTTCAAGCTCTGAATTGATGCAACATCACAGCATGTCCTGCGGATCGATGTCGATCGTCAACTCCACGCCGACCGGGACGCGCACCGTCGGCAGCACGGCGCGCAGCACTTGATGCAGTACCGCTGAACTCGCGCTCTGCAACTGAAAGTGAAAGCGAAAATAGCCCTTCAAGCGAAATACCGCCGCCTCGGCCGGACCGAGCAAGCGCAACTCGCCCGGCTCGGCGGCTTGCTTGCGTTGATCCAGCACGACGCGAAACGCGGCGGCGAGGCGGTCGGCGTATTCGTTGCCGGCCTTCTCGTCCTTGGATCGCACGATGAGTCTCGCCATTCGCTGGAACGGCGGATAATTGTGCGCCCGCCTGATCTGCATCTCTTCATGCGCAAACGTCAGGTAATCGTGATTCACCGCCAAGGCGATGCTCGGATGCTCCGGCTGCATCGTCTGAATGTACACGTACCCGCCCGCTTCGCCGCGCCCGGTGCGGCCAGCAACCTGAGCCAAGAGTTGAAACGTGCGTTCCGAGGCCCGGAAGTCGGCGTGGTGCAGACCAACATCTGCGTTGACGACGCCCACCAACGTCACGTTCGGAAAGTCGAGCCCCTTGGCGATCATCTGAGTGCCGAGCAGGATCTGAATCTCGCCGCGCCGAAATGCGGCCAGCACCTTTTGGTGGCTGCCGGGCCGCTTCATGGTGTCCGAGTCCATGCGTTCGACCGAGTGATTCGGGAACTTCGCTTCGATCTCGGCTTGCAGTTTCTCGGTGCCCATGCCTTGATACACGACGACGCCCGTGCCGCACACGGCGCAGCGATCGGGCGGCTTGTTCTCGAAGCCGCAATAATGGCACATGGTGACGTGGCGATCGCGGTGATACGTCATCGACAGGTCGCAGAACTTGCAATGCTCGACGTGGCCGCACGCCGGGCAGTGCAAGTACGTCGAGTAACCACGGCGGTTGAGCAAGAGCATGACCTGGCCGCCGGTGTCGAGCGCGTGCTTCATCGCTCGCTGCAGGCTCGGCGAGAGGCCGTGCGGCTTTTTATCGGGATGGCGATCGTGACGCAGATCGATGAGCCGAACTTGAGGCAACGGGCGATCGGCGACGCGCTTAGGCAACGACAAGAGCGTGTACTGCCCGCGCTGGGCGTTGTGCCAGCTTTCCAGCGACGGCGTCGCAGAACCGAGGAGGATGGGGATGTTCTCGAGGCGCGCCCGCATGACGGCGACATCGCGGGCGTGGTAGCGCGGCGTTGCTTCTTGCTTGAAGCTGGTCTCATGTTCTTCATCGATGACGATGAGGCCGAGGTTTTGCGTCGGCGCGAAGACGGCGCTGCGGGCGCCAACGACGACGGTCGCTTCGCCGCGGGCGATGCGACGCCAATGACTGCCGCGCTCGGCCGTGTGCAGGTGACTGTGCAGCACCGCGATGTCGCCGCATCTTCCACGAAAGGCGTCGATGGTCTGCGGCGTCAGGCTGATCTCCGGAACGAGAACGAGGGCCGTCTTGCCCTGGCGCCTGATCTCTTCGATCGCGCGCAAGTACAGTTCTGTCTTGCCGCTGCCGGTGATCCCGTGCAACAGGAACGAGCGAAATCCGCCCGATTGCAGCGCCGGTTCGAGGACGGTCCAAGCGGCGGCTTGATCTGCAGTCAGATCGTAGACCTCTCGCTCCGCGAGAGGAGCTTCACGCGGAGCGTGAAGTCTACGATCAAGATCGTCCACGGGTTGCGAGATCGTCGTCTCGCTTTCCACGCGCCCCGACCGCCGCCGCGCGTACCCCTTCTCCACGAGCGCCTCGATCGGCGCGTTGCCACAACCCGTTTCGGCGATGATGCGACGCAACTCGATCGGCGCCGCGTTGGCCTTCAAGTACTCGTAGACGCGTTTCTGTTTCGGCGAGAGGTGCGGCAACGGATCGGGCAGGAGCGCGTCGGGAACCAGCTCCACGATCGGCGTCATGCGCGTGCCGGCCTGCTTCTTGACCCCCGCCGGCACTACCGCGTTGAGCACCTGGCCCCAGCCGCACAAATAATAGTCCGCCATCCAGCGCGTCAGCTTCAAGAGCGGCTCGGTCAATAGGGCGTCGTCGTCGAGCACATCGAGGATCGCCTTGACTTTGCGTTCCGGCTTCGCATCGCTCACGCCGACACAGAAGCCGACGATTTGCTTGTCGCCTCGCCCGAACGGGGCCAACACGCGTTTGCCGACGCGTAGCCGATCGCGCAGCGCCGCCGGTACGGCGTAAGTGTAGGCATGATCGAGCGGGCGATCGAAAACGACTTCCGCGAACCCGGCGGAAATCGTCTGCGCGAGGGCGTCCGGCTCAAAAAGGCTGGGCTGCATGCAGAACCTCCGTGGAGCATGTTTTCAACGTGCTTCGCGGCACGTTGAAAATGTGCTCCACTGTTCAGCATACCCAGGTCCGAGTGAGAATTGCCATGTCGGTTGCAAAAAAATGATCGCGCATGTTCCGCGCGGAACATGCGCGATTGATCCTCTTCGTTTAGCGCCCGCGTGGCGCCATGCGAACGATAAACGAAGAGCGTCACTCCTTGATCCCGGTCTCTGGCGGCTTGACGGCGGGTTCCGCCGGCGCTTCGGCGGACCCCGCCGCTCCGGGTACAGCGCCGCCGGCTTCCACGTCGCGCATCACGCTATAGTGATACCCGAACCCGAAGTAAATCACCAGGCCCAAACCGAGCCAGACAATGAGCCGATACCAGGTGTCGGCCGGCAGGAAGAACATCAGCGTCAGGTTCACCAGGATGCCGAGCGGTGCGATGACAAACACCATCGGACACGTGAACGGCCGCGGCGCATCGGGCCGCTTGATGCGCAGAATCAACACGGCCGCACAGACCACGACAAACGCGAAGAGCGTGCCGATGTTGACCATTTCCTCGAGAACGGCGATGGGCGTGAAGGCCGACACGAGCGACATCAGCGTGCCCGTGACAATGGTCGAGATGTGCGGCGTCTTGAAATCCTCGTGGACGGCGCCGAAGATGCTGTGAGGCATCAGGCCGTCGCGGGCCATCGCCAGGAAGATGCGCGACTGGCTAAGGAACGTGATCAGGAGCACGCTGGTCATGCCGGCCAGGGCGCCGGCCGCGATCAACCCGCCGGCCGCATTGAGGATCCAACTGTGCGTGCGCGTCCCTTCGTCGGTGAAGGCCGACGCGATCGCCGCCGACACGTCGATGTCGTAGTACGGGACCATGCCCGTAATCACAGCTGAGACGAGGATGTACAAGACAGTGCAAATGCCGAGCGACGCGAGAATGCCGATCGGAACGTCGCGCTGCGGGTCGATGGCCTCCTCGGAGTGCGTCGAGATCGAGTCGAAGCCGATGAAGGCAAAGAACACCAAGGCAGCCCCGAGCATGACGCCGGAAATGCCATAGGGCATAAAGTTGTTGCGTGTCTTGTTGTCGATGGTGGTGAGCGTTTCGTTGATGCCGAGCTCGCCGACCATGCCCCACTTTTCGGCGACTTTCTTGGGGGCTTCCTCCTTGGCTTGCCGAATGATGACCTTGACGATCTCCTTGTCCTTTTCCGACGTCGGGAGTTTCCCCTCATACTTCTTCTTCATCGCCTTCCAGTGTTCGGACTGTTTGTGTTCCTCCTTGTCGGCAATGCCGACGATGAAGGCGGCGAGGGCTTGATCGGTCAGCTTTTTGGCGCGAGTGCGAACGGGATCCTTTTTCGCTTCCTCGTCGGCCTTTCGCTCCGCTTCGGATTTGGGCTCTGGGGATTTGTCGCTCACCAGTTCCTTCGTGCCGGCGTTGTTCGTGGTCACGTTGACGCTCTGGACTTCGAGCTTCTTGGCCTTCTGTTCATCATCGACGAACTGCTTCGACCAGTCGCCGGCGACTTTCAACAGTGTTGCTTCCAGTTTTGCGTGCTCTTGGGCCTTGTCGGGAATGATGGTCTGCTCCGGGAGTTTACGGCCTTCGGAAGGAATGCCGAAGAAGTTCTCGGAGTTGATGTAGCTGATGCCGACGATGATGACGAAGATCACGACGCCGAGCTTGAGAAGCACCAGCGCCGTGTTGGACGCGGCGCTTTCACGAATGCCGATGACGAGCACCGCCGTGCAGGCCATGAGGATGACCACGGCCGGGAGGTTCATGATCGCGCCGGGCGTCGAGAAGGGGTCGCTGCAAAGCCACCACGGCACTTTCGGGATGTGCAGCACCTCCAAGAGCTTGTTAAGGTAGTTGGACCAAAACGAGGCAACCGTGGCGGCGCTCATAGCGTATTCGAGGATCAAGTCCCAGCCGATGATCCAGGCAAAGACTTCGCCCAGAGTGGCGTAGGCGTAGGTGTACGCGCTGCCGGCGACCGGCGCCATTGAAGCGAATTCAGAGTAGCAGAACGCCGCCAGGGCGCAGGCGATTCCCGCGATGGCATACGACAGCAAGACGCCCGGCCCAGCGTCATTCGCTGCGACGCGGCCGGTCATCACGAAGATACCGGCCCCGATGATCGCTCCGACGCCCAGCGACGTCAGGCCGACCGGCCCCAGCACCCGGCGCAGGCGGTTCTCCCCCTTCGCCTCGGCATCGAGCATCTCCAATGTCTTTGTCGCGAATAGTCGGTCCCAGAACATAGGCATCCCTTTGTTGTTTACGTTTAGCGCTCGCCCGGCGCCATGCAATCGCTACGCCGCAAGCGGTTACTCCCGATTCATCCGTCGCCACAGAAAATACACCGGTATCCCCGTCAGCACGATCAAGAAGCTTGGCCAACTGTACTTCGGCTTGGCGACCAACAGCGAAAGCATGATGACGGCACAAACCACAATATATAGAGCCGGGATGACCGGGTAACCCCATGCTTGATAAGGCCTCGGCGCATCGGGCTTGGTGTGCCGCAGCACAAAGACGGCCGAAACCGTCAGGATGTAAAAGAAGAGCGCCGCGAAGATGATGTAGTCCAACAGGTCGCTGTATCCGCCGGAGAAGATGAGCACGATGGCCCATGCACATTGCAGCCAAATGCCGACCGCGGGCACGCCGTAACCATTGAGTCGTCCGCACGATTGAAAGAAGAGCCCGTCTTTGGCCATCGCGTAATACATGCGTGCGCCCATGATGGTCAGGCCATTGTTGCAACCGAAGGTCGAGATCATGATGATGACGGCCATCAATGGCACGCCGACCCCTGGCGAGACTTCCTCCAGCACGGCCGTCCCGACGCGATCGTCTTTGGCGTGATTGATGCCGCGCTGAAACGCTGCGTTCTCGGCGTTGTCGGGCACGTCCTTCTTGCCGTTCATGGGGAGGGCCGACAGGTACGCGAAGTTGGCGAGGATGTAAAGGAGAATGACGCTGCCGGTGCCGAGGACCAATCCCCAGGGCAGGGTGCGCTCCGGTTCCTTTACTTCGCCGGCGACGTAGGTGACGTTGTTCCAGGCGTCCGACGAGAACAGCGAGCCGACCATGGCGCCGCTGAGCACTAGGACAATCGCCAGCGGCGCCCAGTGCGTGAAGGAGTCCATCTGCTTGAAGGCGTCCGTCGTGTACATGCCGTTCCACAGATCGGCGGTGTTTCGGCTAATGGCGTCAGCGTTGGCGGCGACGGTCAGGCCGAGCACAATCAGCAGCGCCAGGCCGAGGAGCTTCGACACGGTGAACAAGTTCTGAACCCAGCGTCCGCCTTCGATGCCGAAGGTGTTGATCGCCGCAAGAATCACCGCGACGGCGACGGCGACCAGTTGGCCCGACGAGACCTTGAAGCCCTCCCGTTTGAAGAACTCGATCGGCTTCTCCATCCAGGGCACTGGTATCTCGATGATATACGTCGTCTCGCTCAAGGTTAGCGCGGGGATGTAATAGTTCGTGCCCAGCTCCGGCACTAGAACTCCGAGGAATTTAGCAAACGCAACGCCGACCGCCGCGATGAAGCCGGTCTGAATGACGAGAAAGGTCGTCCAGCCGTTGAGAAACGCCCAGAGTGGCCCATAGGCTTCACGCAGGAAGACGTACTGTCCGCCGGCGTCGGGCATCATGGCGGCGAGTTCCGCATAGCTGAGAGCGCCGATGACGGTGAGCACGCCGGTGAGCAGCCAAACGAGGATCAACCAGCCTGGCGAACCGACGTCGCGCGCAATGTCGGCCGAGACGATGAAGATGCCGGAGCCGATCATCGACCCGGCAACGAGCATGGTGGCGTCGAACAGTCCGAGTTTTTGCTGAAAGGTCGGCGCTGCCTGCGTGCTCATGCTGCTTCCTTTCCGACCGGACTGCGAGATGGGTATCAGGGAAGGGTAACAAAAGCGTAATCGATTGGCAAAGGGTTTTCCATGATTTCGTTTAGCGCTCGCGCGGCGCCATGCGAGCGCTCAACGAAAATCAGGACGTGCGTTCAACGATCAACGTCACCGGGCCGTCGTTGACGAGCTCGACCTTCATGTCGGCCCCGAAGACGCCGGTCGCGGCCGGGATGCCGAGCGCCTTGACGGCATCAATAAACGTCTCGTAAAGTGGAATCGCGATGGGAGGCGGAGCGGCGTCGATGAAGCTGGGTCGCTTGCCCTTGCGGCAATCGCCGAACAGCGTGAACTGGCTGACGATGAGCATCGCGCCGCCGACTTCGGCGAGATCGCGGTTCATTTTGCCGTCGGCGTCGTTGAAGATGCGCAGGCCGACGATCTTCTCGGCCAGCCAGCGAGCGCGTTCGGCCGTGTCGTCGTGCGTGATTCCCAAGAGGACGAGAAGTCCCGCGTCAATGGCGCCAACGGTCGCCCCATCGATCACGACGTTGGCCCGCGACACTCGCTGCACGACCGCACGCATGGCGTTCTTCTCCAACTTCTTCTATTATCCCTTGAAGCCCGCGGTTCAGCGCAGCGAAACCGCGGGATAGGAGGAGTCCATCATGAGCGACCACAAACCGAAGCGCGAATACTCCGCCCATCAGCAGAAGATCATCAAGCGCTACTACGACAACATCGACGGCATTGCTCTGCAGAGGCTGTCCGACCTCGTAGGAGAATTGTACCTGGCCGAAGGGAAGAAGAAAGAAAAGCTCTGGCAGAACGTGCAGAAGGTGATGGAGAAACTCAAAGTCCCGAAGCCACGCGTCGATCAGATCATGGCTCAGAAGAACCCAGTCATGGTCGCGGAGCTGGTGAAGGAACTGCAGGCGAGCAAGTAACCGTCAGAGCCTGAAGCGTAAGCGAAGGATGCGTTCTCTTCGCTTACGCTACAGGCTCTGATGTTTGACCGAAAAACAATTGGCGCGGGCCCGCAAACCGAGTAGACTCAACCTTCTCGCCAACGACGCTCTTCGCACAGGGGAATTCTCATGAACGCTCGCTACATGGCATTCACTCTGGCATTGGCCGCCATCGCCGGACTGCCCGCGGTTTCGCAGCAGAAGAAAGAGGAGTTGTTCCTCGATCCGATCAACGTCAAGGTGCCGCACATTTCGACGGACAAGAGCGTCAAGTACGATTACGACATCGTCTACGTCCGCACGCCGCGCAAGGGCGATAAAGCGAGCAGCAAATGGACCGAGATCGCTCATCCTGCCATCATGGATCCGCAAGGCGATCTGATGCTCCTGCATCCGGACGGCAGCGAAGAGTTGCTCGTCGAAGGCGGCATCGACGGCTCGGTCACCGATCCCTACGTCTCATTCGACGGCCAATGGGTGTACTATTCGCACCTCAAGGGACTCAAAGGCACGAGCCAGCACGGGCAGCCGCCGTATCAAGGCGCGGACATTTTCAAGATCAACGTCAGGACGAAGAAGATCGTCCAGCTCACGCACCAAGCATGGACGCCGAACCTTGGCGCCGCGAAGTGGTCGAGCGGCATGCTCTCCCCTCGCGCTCCGGGTGAGGGACCGGGGGTGAGGGTGAAGGAGAAGGACACGACCTGGCTCAACTACGGCGTCTTGAACATGGGACCGTGCCCGCTGCCCGGCGGGCGATTGATCTTCACGTCGAACCGCAACGCCTTCAAGCCGCCCAAGCATCCGTCGCCGACGTTGCAACTCTTCGTCATGGACGACGACGGCAAGAACGTAGAAATGATCGGCCATCTCAACATTGGCATGGCCTTGCATCCGGTGGTCCTGAAAGATGGTCGCGTCATTTTCAGCTCGCTTGAATCGCAAGGATTGCGTTCGGGGATTCTGTGGGGCCTGTGGATCATCAACCCGGACGGCACAAACTGGGGGCCGGTGCTGAGCGCCCTACTGCCCGGCGAAGGAGCGCCGAACGCGTTCCACTTCCAGACGCAGATATCGAGCGAGCACATCATCGCGGAAGAATACTACAACCAGAACAACAGCGGCTTCGGCGGATATTACAAGCTGCCTCGCCCGCGCTCGGAAAGCTACGATGCGGAGTACGTAGCCAAACGCATGCCGCCAGCGTTCGGCCCGGCCTGGCAAGGCGATGAACGCAACCCGCCGCTGCGCAATGGGCGGTTCTCCAACGGTCGCGGCAAGTACTCGCGGCTGCCGTTCAGCCCGTACGCCATCGAGTCGTTCACGCGTTTCGCCAACTTCGGCGAAGGCCCGGCGGACCCCTCCGTGCGCGATCAGAAGGATTCGCCCGCCGTCGGCAAGTTCACCCATCCGTCCGGCGCTCCCGACAACCATCTACTCACCTGCTACACGCCCGGCCCCGCCAATCATCAATACGCTCACTACCCGATGCCCGACGGCGGCATCTATCTGATCAAGGACGGCAAGCCGATCGACGAACCGGCTCAGATGCGCCTCATTAAGAACGACCCGAAGTTCAACGAGCAATGGCCTCGCGCCGTCGTGCCATACAAACGCATCTTCGGCGTCGATGAGCCGACGAACCTCACCCGCCTCGCCAACGACGGCAAGCTGTCGAAACATCTGCCCGAAGGCACGCCTTATGGCCTCATCGGGACCTCGAGCTTCTACAAGCGCGAGAGCTATCCGGGCGGCGGCGTCCCCCAGGGCAGCGTCACCGCGACCTACATGGGCAAGAAGAAAGGCGGCTACGAAGGGCTCGATCCGTTCAACACCTCCGAGAATGGCGCGTCGCTCAACTGGGTCAACCAAGGCGCCGACGCCGGACGATACTCGAACGACGACATCCATGCCGTTCGCATTCTTGTCATGGAGCCGACGACCGATCGCCAGCAAGGCTACAAGGCGGGCCGACGCTTCTTCAGCCACGCCCAGGAACGCCTGCGCATCCTGGGCGAGATTCCGCTACGCCACTTCCAAGACGGCAAGCAACTGCTCGATCCCGATGGCAATCCCGATACCAGTTTCCTCGCCAAGATCCCTGCCGACGTCGCCTTCACCTTCCAGACGCTCGACAAACGCGGCATGGTGCTCAACATGGCCCAGACCTGGCATCAAGTCCGCCCCGGCGAAATCCGCAACGACTGCGGCGGCTGCCACGCCCACAGCCAGCACCCCACGCCGTTCTCTGCAACCGCCGCAGCCAAAAAGGACTATCCGATCTTCGACCTGACCACGAAAGCGCCGCTGTTGACGACGAAAGCGAAGGACGAATCGAAGCAGCGCTGGGACGGCAAGAACGAGACCGGATTGCGTTACGGCGTGCCTCCCTCGTCAGCGGGGGGAGGAAGCCACGTTGTCAACGTCGAATACCACCGAGACATCAAGCCGCTGCTCGATCGCAGCTGCGCCGCCTGCCACACGCAGAAGTCCGCCAACCCGCCCGCCAAGCTAGTGCTCGATGACGACAAGGTCATGCCCGTGTCCAATCGGCCCGCTGTTCCGGGGACGTACTATCGCCTCGCCATGGACCGCGAGGCCAAGTTCGGCCACAAGCCGGTGATCCACAACGGGCAATGGCGGCAGACCAACGCCTCGCGCTACATCCGCGAGTTCCAGTCACGCCGCAGCATGCTGATTTGGAAAATCTACGGCGAACGTCTCGACGGCTTTTCGAACGACGACTTCCCGACCGAAAAGGTCCCCGGCGACGCCAACACGCTGATGTTGAAAGGTCAGCCGGTCGCGAACACGCCGCAGAATCGCAACCTCGCCGATCTCGATTACCTGCCGCCGCAATGTCCGCCGCCCGACGGCAAGGTCCCGCCGCTGTCGGATGAAGAGAAACGCACGTTCGTTCGCTGGATCGATCTCGGCTGTCCGATCGACCTGGATTACGATCCCGCCACGCCCCAAGCGCGAGGCTATGGTTGGATGCTCGATGATAATCGTCCGACGCTGACCGTGACGTCTCCGACGCCGAACGTCAACGCCAAGCTCGATCGCATTCTGATCGGCATGCACGACTACGACACCGGGCTCGACCTGAAGTCGTTCACGGTGACGGCCGACTTCGCGATCGACGGCGTCAAGCCGGGCGAGAACTTGGCGTCAAAGTTCAAGGCCGTCAACCAGGGCGTCTGGGAATACCGCCTGACGACGTCAGTGACGGAATTGCCGCGCGGCGTGCTGACCGTTTCCGTTCGCGATCGCCAGGGGAACGAATCACGTATCGTGCGGACGATCTCGGTTGCAAGACAATGAGCCGAACTGGCATGCCTGATCCTTGGTGAGACGGCCGGTTTGTTTGCCGACCTGTGAACGCCTCGGTTCGCCTCAATGTGAATTGCGGAGTGACGCTATGCATCCGAGTGCAGCGGCAGTGATGATGATCCTGCTCGGTACGGTGTCCGCCGACGAAGTCGTTGTGCCGCTCAAGCAGGTGCCGGCGCCGGTTTTGAATGCGGTCAAGAAACGGTTTCCCAAGGCTCAGATCAAGCAAGCCACGCGCGTCGTCGAGGCAGGCGTGACGACGTATGAAATCGAACTCGACCGGAATGGAATGTACATTGAAGTTGCCCTGACGCCGGCAGGCGTCATCACCGAGATTCGCCGTGAGATCACAGAAAAAGACCTGCCCAGGGCCGTGACCAAAACGCTGGCGACCAAATACCCAAAGGCCGAGATCGACGACATCTGCGCCATCTATGTCGTGGAGAAGGGGGTCGAGAGGCTTCTGCAATATGAGGTCGACCTCGTCACGGCTGACAACCGCGAGTTGGAACTCGTCGTCAGCCCGGCGGGCGAGGTGCTCGAAGAGACCCAGACGAACAAGAAGTGACAATCCGACTGCTACGCCGCGACCGGCGGAATCGAGGAGCCTGAATGTCGTCCGTGCCGATGCAAGCCTGGGTCGTCACCTTCGCGGGGACGGCGATCAACCTTTGTCTCGGCATCCTTTATGCCTGGAACGTCTGGAAGAACAGCTTGATCGCCACAGCCGAGCATCCGGCAGGCTCGGCGATGGTTGGCGTCAACGAAGGCTGGGTGTATCTGACGAAGGCGGAAGGAACCTGGGCCTACTCAATTTGCGGTTTCGTCTTCGCGATATTCATGATCGCCGGTGGACGCATTCAAGACCATTTCGGCCCGAAGGTCGGCGCGACGGGCGGTGGGCTCTTTCTCGCCGCCGGGTGCATCCTTTCCGGGCTGATGAAAAGCTATCTCGGCCTCATCCTCGGCTTCGGTATCCTCGGCGGTATCGGCATGGGCTTGGCGTACGCGGCCACTACGCCGGCGGCCGTCAAGTGGTTCGGGCCGCACCAGCGCGGGCTCATCGTCGGCCTGGTCGTCGGCGGCTATGGCGGGGCCGCCATCTACATCTCGCCGCTCGCCAAATACCTGATTGACAACTACGGCATCTCCGGCAGCTTCATCGGGCTGGGCATCTTCTTCGCCGTCGTCGTTGTCATCGCCGGACAACTTCTCGCGTGGCCGCCCGACGAATATGTCGCGCCAGCGCCGGGCGTGGTTATACCTCCCATCGCTAACGCGTCCGGCTCGTCAATGCCTAGCGGCGAAGATTGGTCCGCAGGCGACATGATGCGGACCGTTCAGTTCTATGCGCTGGTGTTTCTCTTCTTCGGCTCGGCGCAATCCGGGCTACTGGTGATCGCCAACGCGACGCAGTTGCTCAAGGACACCGCGCTGTACGCCGATGCCGCCACGGTCGCGTTCTTCGGCGCCAATGCGTGGATCCTGTCATCCTACGGCGGCCTGGTCAATGCGGTCGGCCGGGTCGGCACGGGGAGTTACTCGGATCGCATCGGCCGATCCAACGCCTACCTTATCAACGGCGCCGTCTCGGCGATCTGCTTGTTCGTGACGCCGTGGATCATGCAGAGCGGCAACGTCGTGCTGTTGTTCCTCGTCATCGGCGTGGCGTACTGGCAGTATGGCGGCGGCCTGGCGCTCTTGCCCGCGTTCACCGCCGACTTCTTCGGCTCGAAGAACCTCGGCTTCAACTACGGGCTGGTCTTCCTCGGCTGGGGTTTCGCTTTCGCCGTCTCGCAGATCGCCGGCTACATCGAAGACGTCACCGGCAGCCTCGACTACGCCTTTTATCTGTCGGGAGGATTGCTGATCGCGGCCGTTTGCATCTGTGCCATAACGAAGAGGCCTGAACGATAGCGGTTATTACGCTCTGCCGGTTTGCGCGGGATCTCAATCGCGATGTGCATCTTGTTGTATCATGAATCTAAGGCTCCGTTCGCTGGCGCTCGGGGCTCGTCGTCCGCACAAGGAGTCGCGAATGCCAATCCGCACTTTTTCGATCGGTTTGCTTCTCCTGTTGGTTCCATCGCCCACCCAAGCCGCCAAGGTCAAAGTTTGGCATCCGCATCAGCAGAGTCATTACGACAAAGCCAAGTTCAAGGACGCTGTCGTCACCAGCGAAGGGGCGCTGCGGCTGTCGCGCCTTGTGAAACCGCTGCCCGGGCTGGAGGCGAGCAATGTTTGGGACCTGGCCGAGGACAAGGCGGGCAATCTCTATGTCGCCACCGGCGACGAAGGCAAGCTCTACAAGGTCACTCCCGACGGCAAGGTCACGCTCATTTACACGAGCAAGGATAGCCACATTTTCTCGCTGGCCGTCACGCCGGAGGGGACCGTGTACGCGGGGACAGGGCCGACGGGCAAGATCATCCGTGTTCATGAAGACGGCAAGGCAAACACGATTGCCGAGGATCTGGGCAACTATGTCTGGTGCTTGGCTTACGACCCGACATCGCAAAACCTATACGCCGGCACGGGGCCGAAAGGAAAAATCTATCGCGTCACGCCGCGCGAGGCCGCGGTCTTTTACACGACCAAGCAGGACCACGTTCTCAGTTTGGCCGTCGGCGACAAGGGCACGCTCTACGCAGGCACCGACAAGGGCGGATTGATCTATCGCATCGCGCCGGCGGGCAAAGGATTCGTCCTCTATCACGCCAATCAGCCGGAGGTTCGTACACTGCTCGTCTCCGGCGACATCGTTTTCGCCGGCACCAGCGCACCGGTGGCCCGCAAGGGAGGCTTTAGCGGCGGCCCGTCGAAGTTCGACGACAAGGGCCCCGCGCCCGGCGAGAACTCCCTGTATCGCATCGCCGCCGACGGCAGCGTCCGCGAACTCTATCGGGATAAAACGATGTTGCTTCGCCTTGCTCAACAGCGCGGCAAGATGCTTGTCGCCACCGGGATGCAGGGCCAACTCTTTGAGATCAACGAATCGACCAAGGAGAAGACCGAAATCGCCCGCCTTGAGGCCGGACAGATTCACGCGCTGCTGTTGCGCCGCGACGGCCAAATCGTGCTGGGCACCGGCGATCCGGGGAAGCTGTTCGTTCTCGACGATCGCTTCGCTGGCAAAGGCACGGTGCTGTCGGAAGTGCTCGATACCAAAATCCAGAGCAAGTGGGGTGCAATGACCTGGAAGGCCGACACACCGGCGGGCACATCGGTCAGCGTCGCCGTCCGCTCGGGCAACGTCGCCGAGCCCGACGACACGTGGAGCCCCTGGTCAATCGAGCAGACCGCGCCGGGCACGAAGGCCAATGCGCCGCTGGGCCGCTATCTGCAATACCGGGTCACGCTGACGAGCGACAATCCCAAGGCAACGCCGGAGTTTCGCCAACTCGCGCTGCGCTATCAAACGATCAATCAGGCCCCGGAGGTTTCCAGTCTTGAGGTTCCCGATCTCGACACCAAGGACATCGAGAACGCCAAGAAGCTCAAAATCCGCTGGAACGCCAGCGACCCCAACGACGACGAGTTGACCTTCACCATCTACTGCAAGAAAGAAGGCTGGAAGGATTGGGTCCTGCTCGAAGAGAACTACGACAAGAACAACTACGACTGGGACACGACCGGCATCCCGTCGGGGCTGTATCAGATCAAGGTGGTCGCCAGCGATCGCAAGGACAACGCCGACGAGGACGCGTTGACGGCACAGCGCATCAGCAATCCTGTGCCGGTGACGCACCTGCCGCCGAGCGTGACGGTGAAGCTGGTCGGCTTCGAGAACGGCGCAGCCATCATCGAAGCCAGCGCGACCGACCCGTTCGTTCGGCTCACCGAGGCGTCGTTCGCCGTCGACGGTAAGCGCTGGACTAATGTGTTTCCGACCGACGGCCTGTTCGATTCGAAAACGGAGACGTTCCGCTTCAAGACGGACGCCCTTCGCCCCGGCACGCACGTGCTGGTGCTGCGCGTCCGCAACGCCGCGGGCACCTGGGGTTCGGGGGATGTGGTGATTACGAAGGAGTGATGGTATCTCGGCCTGTCAGCCCGGAAACAAAAACACATCGGCCTGCACCCAGGCCTTTGGCCTGGGCTGATAGAAACGGCTTTTCATGCCGAATACCGCCGACGGGCAACATAGTGGTATCATGGCCAATTCATCGACCGAAAATCGCTCCACCCTCGACAGCCCTATCCTCTTCGACCTCACCGGCCGCACCGTGATCGAAGCAGCCGGGCCGGATGCGGCCACGTTTTTGCATAATCTCTGCACGCAGGACATTAAGACGTTGCCTGTCGGCGAAACGCGTGAAGCGTTCTTGACGACGAACAAGGCTCGCGTCGTGGCTCACGTGTGGATCACGCACCGGGCGACCAATCTGTTTTGGCTCGAGACGGTCGCCCGGCAGGCGGAAAAAATCCTCGAGCATCTCAATCGCTTTCTGATCAGCGAACAGGTCGAGTTGACCGATCGCACGCTGGAAGTTGGCGTCCTGCGCGTCATCGGGGCGGGCGCTGGCTCACTCGCGGGATCGCACGGCCGATCGCACCAATTGTCCGGCGTCGAAGGGGTCGATTGCTTCTACCCGATCAAGGAAGCGGCGACGCTTCGCCAATCACTTGTCGCCGCCGGAGCGACGCTCGGCGATGCCGCTTGGTACAACGTCCTACGCATCGAAGCCGGGCTGCCCGAGTACGGCATCGACATCGACGAAAATCGCCTGGCCATGGAAGTCAACCGCCCGCAGGCCATCTCCTACAACAAGGGCTGCTACCTCGGCCAGGAAACCATCGTAATGGCGCGCGATCGCGGCCAGGTCAATCGGCTCCTCATGGGAATCACGATCGCCGGCGACACGCCATTCGCCGCCGGCGCCAAGGCGATGCGCGGCAACGACGAGGTCGGCCAGGTCACATCGTCCGTGTTCTCGCCGCGGCTTGGACAAGTGATCGCCCTCGCTTATTTGAAACGCGGCTCGTGGGACGCGGGGACGAAGGTCGAAGTCGATGGCAGACCCGGAATTGTCAGCGCGTTGCCGTTTTGTTAGCCGGACGCGCAAGCGACGGATGGAGTGTCCGTCGCTTGCGCGTCCAGCTAACGAGTCGCCACGCTGCCGTACAGGGCAATGAACGACAGCAAATTCAGCGCGACATGCAGCGTAATCGGGCCGACCAGGCTTTGCGTGCGGTAGGCGATCCAGCCGAGCACTAGACCGAAGAGGAAGAGCGGCACCGGGGCGGGCCAAGGATGAATCACGGCGAACCACATCGCTGAGCCATAGATCGCAAGATAAGAGTTGGCGTGCGACCATTTGTATTGCCTGGCCTCGTCGCGCTCGCTGGGTTCCGGGCTTGGCTCGAGCATCCAATCTTGCGTTTCCATTTCGTCAAGGTCGAAATCGCGTTTCAGTTTGTGCATCCAGTAGGCATAGCCGAAGGCCAGCGTGACTGCAAAAAAGGACGGTAGTACTTTCTCGTAGTTGACCTCAAAGCGGCCCGAGTCCAGGTTGAACGGGACAACATCGTGTCCAACCAAGAAAACGGACGACGCGACAAGAACGACATGCCCGACGAGCGATGCCCGCCTCAACCAGCCCAGCAGAATGCCGCGCACGAGGACTTCTTCGAGGATCGGCGCCGCTATTGTGGCTTGGAAGCCCATCAGGGTCCATTCCCAGAAGGGCGGATCGTGCCGGCCCTGCGCCACCATCTGATGAATGGTACTCGGCAACAAGAATGTCAGAAGGGCGAAGATGCCAAGCACGATCGGCGTCACCGGCACGAACACCGCCAGGCCGAGGGCGACGTTGTTCGGCCAGCGCGCCCACGTCAGGCCGTACTGGTGCGGTCGATCGCCGATGCGAATGTAGAGCAGGTAGAACAAGAAAGCCAGTATCACCGTAAGGCTCAACGGACTGCTGATGACGGCGCAGCGCTGGACATACTCGCGCAGTTCAGGCGTCATTCGCTCGAGATCGGGACTCGGCCCAATGAGAGGCAGGAAGAAACCCACGGCGATCAGACCTTGCACGATCAGAAGCGGAAACCCGAAGGTGGCGCAGATGCTGATGAAGACTTCTTGTCCCGTCCATGAGCCGGGCCGCAGTCGCTGAATCGGCAGCCAGCGCTCGCTCAGCGCGGGAACAAGAAACCACATGACCACCAGCGCGATCACGGAGACGCCGGCGACGATGGCATAGGCGATGGCGTTCCACTTCAGATCATGCAGGCCATCGTTCACGGCGATCCTTTTTTTCGGATAACATGAGTAACAGCCTCTTCGTTTAGCGCCCGCGTGGCGCCGTGCGAACGCTAAACGAAGAGGCGGAACACCACGCGGCGGCAAAGTCGTTTTGTATGAACAACATCCTCGAACGCATCGTGATTTCAACGCGGCGGGACCTAGAGCGTCGCCGAGACGCCACTCCGGTTGCTCACCTGGAGGCGCGATTGTCGATCGCTCCGCCGGTGCGCAACTTCCGCGCCGCCCTCGAACGGGGCATGTCCCCCTCACCCCTGACCCCTCTCCCACAAGGGGCGCGCGGAAAACTCGCGATCATCGCCGAGGTCAAGAAGGCGTCGCCCTCCGCCGGCGTGTTGCGGGCCGACTTCGATCCGGTCGCCATCGCCCGCATCTACGCAGCCAATGGCGCCGACGCCATCAGCGTGCTCACCGATGAGCCCTTCTTCCAGGGACACTTGTCGTATCTGACCGCGATTCGCCAAGCGGTCGCGCCGCCGGTGCTGCGCAAGGACTTCATTGTCGATGCCTACCAGGTGATCGAAGCCCGCGTCGCCGGCGCCGATGCCGTCCTGTTGATTGCCGAGATCCTCGGCCCTCGCGAACTCCCGGCGCTCTTGACGCAGATCCATGACCTCGGCATGCAAGCGCTCGTCGAGTTGTACGATCGCGAAAATCTGCAACGAGTGCTCGATGCCGGCGCAAAAATCGTGGGGATCAACAATCGCAACCTGCGCACGTTCGTGACCAGCCTCGACCACACGCTGGAACTCGTTGAGAGCATTCCCGCAGAGTGCTGCTGTGTGAGCGAGAGCGGCATCCGAACACGGGCCGACATGGAGCGACTCGAGGCCGCCGGCGTCAAGGCAGTGCTCGTCGGCGAGACGTTTATGCGCTCCGATGACATTGGCGCAAAGCTGCGCGAACTGCGAGGCAACGGATGACCTTATCCGTACACGTTGCCGAGTGCCTACAGCGCCATGGCCACGGTCAATCGCCCGGCATCGTCGCCGTTTCCGGCGGACCCGATAGCGTGGCGCTGGCGCATGTGTGCGCCGACCTCTTGCGATCTGGCACACTTCCGCGACTCACGTTGGCTCATATCAACCATCAACTGCGCGGCGACGAGAGTGACGGCGACGAAGCGTTCGTCCAGGACCTCCCGATGGCCTGGAACCTCGCCGACACGCCGCGCATTCGCTGCGTCACAACGCGAATCGCCGTCGCGACGATTGCCGAGGCCGAGCGAGAAAACCTCGAAGGCGTAGCCCGACGCGAGCGCTATCGCTGGCTCACCGAACTCGCGGTCCAAGAACAAGCGGCCTGGATCGCCGTCGGACACACGGCCGACGACCAGGCGGAGACGGTGTTGTTTCGCTTGTTGCGTGGCAGCGGCGTTCAAGGGCTCTCCGGCATGACCGAATGCCGACCGCTCGACGTGACCGTGTCGCTCGTTCGGCCGCTGCTCTCTGTTCGCCGTGCCGATGTCCTACAGTACCTGCAAGACCGACGGATCACGTATCGCATTGATTCATCCAACGCCGATATGCGTTTCATGCGAAATCGGCTGCGTCTTGATTTGCTGCCTCGCTTGACGGAAGAGTACAATCCGGCGATTGTCGACGTACTTTGCCGACTGGCCGACCAATGCCGAGGCCTTGCCACGGAAGAATCGCAACGTGCGGAAGCCCTATTGGAGCAAGCCGAATTGCCTCGGGCGAAGGACGTCCTCGTGTTGTCGGCGATAGTTCTTGAGAAAGCCCCAGTGGACGATGTTCGCGCAATATTTCGGCTGGTCTGGCAGCGCGAGAGTTTTCCGATGGGCGACATGGACTACGACCGCTGGCAACGCTTGGCACAGATTGCAATGGGCAGAGCGTCGGCGTGCGATTTCCCGGGACGCCTGCACGTCGCGCGTGTCGGCCGCGTCGTGCAGATTCGTTTGCCATCAGAGCCTGAAGCGTAAGCGAAGGAAGCGCAAAGAAATTCAGAGCGGATTCATCGTTTGCAAGGCGCCGGGCGGGCGCGAAACGAGGAGCGCGCAAAAAAATGCAGGCCGGCGCCGTTCCCCCGATAGGCGGCCGACCTGCTACGTGAGAGTGCCAGCCTCTCGCGTTTTTTCTAGCTACGGGCGTTCGCGCGAGCCGGTGCTCAGCGTGAGCCGTTGCTGTTCGCGATTGAGTTCATCCTCCAACTCTTGCGCTCTTTGATGGGCGTTCTGCTCGTTAATCTGTTCCGGCAAAACCGCCGGGAACGCTTTGACGTTCATGTCAACCAGCGGCGGCATCGTGATCAGTGCGGGGGGCGGCGCGGCGGTGAAGCATCCCGCACACAACAGCAGTCCGACAAGGATGGCAATTCGCTTCATCAGCGGCCTCCCTTCTTTGTGTCGGTTTCGTTCGCCGAAGGCACGACTGTTCGAATCTGGTTCTTGGTCGCCAGGTAGATGTCATAAGCTCGGCCGTCCAGTACTTGGGCCTTGCGGCGAAGGTCCTCGTCGCCGGTCGCGTTGGCGATTTCCATGAGCCGATTGCAGATTTCCTGGCGGCGCAGCCAATCGTTGGTGGCCTGCGTCGCTTTGGTGGCGTTAATAGTTTCCTGGAGCTTGGCGGTGTCGGGCTTGACCTCTTCCTTGGCGGGTTTCTCCGACTTGCGTTCGAGCGTGGGCGTGAACCAGCGTGTGAACCAGTTGCCTGATTCTTGCGCCGACGCCAGGCCGACGATGCCGAGGCTCAGCGCGATCGTTAACGCTGCCCACGTGAAGCGCATGGTCTTCCCCCGTGCCCCATATTCCGAACGCCTTCTTCCCCACAAAGAGGGCCGATCGACGTTTTTCTGATTTTTCGCTCAAGTGTGGCGGCCCTATGCCAGAAACGGGATGAGTTGTCCAGAGGAGATTGGAGAAAAAATGGATTGGTTTCTCGTTCAGCGCCCGCGGCTCGCCTGGTGGAATGGAGTCGCTGGCAGTGCAACGCGAGCGCTAAACGAAAACCGGTTTGATTCATATATCGACATTCACTACCCGAGGGCTGAAAATGCATCGATTCATGTTCCTTTTCATTGGCGTACTCGTCGCGGCGTCGGCAAACGCGGGCGATCCCAGCGTCAAGAAAACCATCGACTACGTGCAAAAGTTGCAAGCCGCCAACGGCGCGTTTCGCCCCTTCGAGGCGAAATCGGATGAGCCGACGCCGGGTCCGACTCTGCGTTCCACCTCAGCCGCGATTCGAGCACTGAAGTACCTGGGCGGCGAGTTGCCAAACAAAGAAGGCTGTGTCAAGTTCGTCGAAAGCTGCTGGGACCGCGACGCCGGCGCGTTTTGCGATGAACCCAAGGGCAAGCCCGACGTCTTCACGACGGCTGTCGGCATCATGGCGGTCGTTAACCTCCAGCTGTCCACGCAAGCCTACTCCGACGCATCGATCAAGTATTTTCGCGACAACGCCCGGACGTTCGAAGAAGTGCGGCTCGCGGCCGCTGGCATGGAGAATCTCAAGGCGACGACCCCAAAAGTCGAGCTGTGGCACAAGCCAATCGCGGCGCTGCGCAACGACGACGGCACGTTCGGCAAAGGCCCCGGCCTGGCGCGCGACTCGGCAAGCGCCGCCGTCACGCTGATGCGCCTCGAGCCTAGCGCCGATTTGCCGAAGGAGCGCATCCTGAAAGTCATTCGCGCCGGCCAGCGGCAGAACGGCGGCTGGGGCAAAGGCGACAACGAAATCGCTTCCGACCTCGAAACCACTTACCGCGTCATGCGCTGCTTTATGATGCTCAAGGCCCAGCCCGACAACGTCGAAGGCGTGCGCTCCTTCGTCGCCAAGTGCCGAAATGCGGACGGCGGGTACGGCATTGCCCCCGGCAAGACATCGACCGTCGGCGCCACCTACTTCGCGGTCATTACCATGCATTGGTTGAAAACGCCATGAAGAATTGACGAGCCGTGCACGAAGTAAGCGGCGCACTCCGTCGCCGCTTACTTCGTGCGAGGCTCTGACGGATCACTCATGCGCGTGCCAATCGGGCGACTGGTTCGAGCCTTCCTTTGTTAGCACCACAAAATCGTCCTCATCGCCGTCGATGCGCTGGACGCAAATCTGCCAGGGACCTTTCGGCGTTGGCGCCCGGCAAAACAAGAACATCGTGCCGTCGGGGGAATAGCGAGCGTCGTGCTGGACGTCGGGGCGGGTGGTGATTTGCTCGTCCGATTTGCCGTCGACGCGGACTTCGTGGATATGGCCTTTGTCGGACTGACAGAGGATTCGCTTGCCGTCTTTGGACCAGGCGGGGGTGCAGCAGGCTTCCTCGGTTTTGAGTTGGCCGAGTGGCTTGCCGGTGAGATCGACGAGAAAGATGCCGATCTTGGGGAGATGCCGGCTGGCGACAGCGATGGTCTTGCCGTCGGGGCTGAAGGCGGGGACGCCGCAGCGTTCCCAGTCCTTGGGGGTGACGAGGCGTTCCTTGCCGGTGTCGAGGTCGCGGACGAAGGTTTGGTTGTCGTTGATGAAGACGATCGATTTGCCGTTGGGGGCCCAGCTCGCTTCGCGTCCGGTGGTGATTTTTTTTGGTTGCGAGCCGTCGCGATTCATGACCCAGACTTCGGGGAATCCGCCGACGACGGTGGTGTAAAGAATGAGTTTGCCGTCGGGCGAGAAACGCGGGTCTGCATCGGGGCCTTCGCTTTTGGTGAGTTGCTTGGCGTTTTTGCCGCTCGCATCCATGCTCCAGATCTTGAGCGAACCGGAGCGATCGCTGACGAAGATGATGGTTCCTTTGAGTTTGGCGGCGTCGGGTTTACCTTTGGGCAGCGTTTTCTTCTCGTCTTCGGCGCCCGTGCTGACAAACGATAATTGATTTAGCGACAACGTGGCCCGACGCTTCGCGTCGTGAAATGCGACGCGGAGCGTCGCACCACGAAGCGCCGCCATGGCGCCGCGAGGTGTTGCGTCCATGGCGCGCACTCTCCGAAAGCCGTAGGGGTCGGTGCCGAAGCAGAGGTCGGCGAGCACGGCAAAATCTTTGTGACGATAGGCGGATCGGCATTTCTCCGCCTTGGTGTCCCAGGCGCCGCCGCGCAAAACTCGCTTGTCGCCGGTCGTCGGGCCGCGCGGGTCGTCCTTGGGGCTTTGCTTGTAGTACGAATCGCTGTAGCGGTCATGGCACCATTGCCACACGTTGCCATGCATGTCGTACAGGCCGAACCTGTTAGCCAGCTTTTCGCCGACCGGATGCGTTTTGCCCTTCGAGTCCGGATAAAGCCAGGCGTACTTGGGCAACTCCTTTTCGTCGTCGCCGAAGCAAAAGCGTCCGGTTCCTCTAGCTCGGCACGCGAATTCCCACTCGGCTTCCGTCGGCAGGCGATATCCGTCGGCGGCGAAATTGCAGTCCCACGTGTCGGTGTTGTAACACGGCGTCAGCCCGTCGAGTTCGGAGCATTTGTTGCAGAAGCGGACCGCGTCGATCCATTGCACGCGTTCGACGGGGCACTTGACATTGACATGCTTCGACGGATTGGTTCCCATGACCTTCGTGTAAAGCTCTTGCGTGACGGCATGCTTATCCATGTAAAACGCCGACACCGTCACGGGGTGCGGCGTTTCGTCCTCACGTCCGGCGGCATCGCCCATGGTGAAGGACCCGCCGGGGACGAGCACGAGTTCTCCACCCGTTTTCGAGGTGATGGTGTCGGCCGGCTTGGAGTCGTTCTGTGACTTGCCGGCGTCGCGCCGACAGCCAGCAGTCAGCGTCAGTAGAATGATCGTTGCGATTCGAATGATCTGCGGCATTATTCGTTCCTCTTGTTTACCCGCTCGCTTTTGGCGAGCGCGATGTTCGCGCTCGCCAAAGGCGAGCGGCTAAACACCAAAGTTATTTTGGCAAGCGTCAATCGAAAAGCGACTCTCGCTCGTCTTATTTGTTGACGATGATCTCAATCAGAGAATTGCAAAGGAGGTCAAACGTGCGATCGTATTTGCGTGGTGCCGTCCTCGGCCTGTTGGCGTTGGCGCTGGCCGCCTCGCCGGGCTGGACAGGCGGATTGAAGAAGCCGGGGTTAGTTCCCGAAACCTGCGGCGATCATGGAACGAACGTTCACTTTGAAAAGAGCGTCAAGGACGCGGCCGCCAAGGCTGCCAAAGAGCAAAAGCTCGTCCTGGCCATCCACATTTCCGGCTACTTCGAAGAACCGGACTATACCTGAAACAACGCTGAAGCGCTCCGTGTGAACGCTCTGGCGGACAAGAAGGTCGGCGAATACGTCGACAAGTATTTCGTCTCCGCTTTCCAACGCGTCGGCACCTTCCGCATCGTTGGCAAGCAAAAACAAGGCGGCAACGTCGCTTGCTACTTCTGCGCTCCCGACGGCCGGGTGCTCCACGCCGTGGCTGGGCCCGTGAACGCTCAACAATTCATGGCCGAAGCCCAGTGGATCATCGAGACCACCAAAAAAGCCATCGCCGACAGCAAAGGCGACGGCGGCAAGTTCAAGATCGCCATGCGGACCGCCCACGCCGAGAAATTACGCCGTGACCACGGCCTGACGGTCGAACCGATCACGTTCGATCCGCCCGAACCGCAGAACCCCAACGACGCGATTCAGTATCGCGACCCAACCGGCCAGCCGCTCGCTCCGGTGCTCCGTCCCGCGCCGATCGACGGGCCGGACGTGACGTTCCGCGCCCAGCTCGAAGCGACGCAAGCACAGAACAAGGGTGCTCCGTTCGCCAAGGCTGCCGCCGACAAAGCTGGCCGTCGCTGGGTGCTCTCCACGCAAGGCCAGGTCCACACGCTGATGGCCGCCCATTCGATGGCCAAGATCGATCGCGTCTATGCCTCCGTCTTCGAAGGCATCCTCGGCGAGCGCATTTCGACGCTCCCTGTCGAAGTCGTCGATCCGTTCCCCTGGAACAATCGCGGCCCACGCGGCAAATGAAAACGCCTGCCCACCTCCTGAACCCGCAGTCGTGAGACTGCGGGTTTTTTTATGCACAGGCTGCGTCGAGCCTGCACAGTCAATCGACCCGTCGCGGCGCGACGACATCGGCGGTCAGGCAACCGTGTGATTCGGATGGTTCGCGCCGCTCACAATTCGGCTTCGTGGGCATGCGATTGTGGTGAACGTCACGGCATTTCTTTGACGCGGATGCGGCGAAACTCAAACTTGCCGGTCTCGGCTTGCAGGCCGATGCCTTGGCCGCTCTTTTGTGGGATCTTCATGTTCTCCATGAGTTCGCCGTTGCACAGGCAGCGAGCGACGGCGCCGACGCTGCACTCGATCTTGTTGATGTCGACCGACTTGCCATTGAGCATCGCGATCGGTTTGCCATTCTCGACGCTCAGGGCCAGGGAATCCTTCTCGGTGAGGGCCTTGCCGTTGACGGTGGTGGTGACGACGCCGTTCTTCACGGTGATGTCGAGTTCGTTCCAGCCATCGTTTTTGAATTTCGTGAGTTTGCCTTTCATCTCGCCGCGGCGGATGAAGTCGCGGACCTGGAGTTGTGGGCCACGGATATAGACGCCGCTGTCGGCCTTGAGGGCGGCGCGGAATTCCAGCTTCAGGTTGAATTCGGTGTTGAATGCCTTGACGGTATAGAGATCCTTGATGCCTTTGCCTTCCTCGGCGACGATGATGCCGTCGGCGACGCGGAAGCGTTTGTCGGCGGTTTCGGTTTTGCCGGCGAGGTCGGTTTCCTTGCCGTACTTCCAGCCGGCAAGGTCCTTGCCATTGAACAGGCTCACGTAGCCGGGCTCCGGCTTGAAGTCGTCGCCGGCGCGGGTGGTCAAGGCGACGGCGAGGATGGCGAGCGGAACGAGTGCGAGACGCATGAGTGGCTCCTTCAAAAAAGTGTGGTGATGGCGAGGCCGGGAGCGTAAGCGACCGGCATCAGAGCCGGAAGCGTAAGCGACCGGTGTCTTTTGGGGGGCGAGGTTGAGTGTAGACGGCGATGGCGAGAAGTGCAATCACCAATTGGCGTCGGTCGGCGGATTTTCGTTCCGATTCGCGATATGATGAGCCGGGACGACACTGTACCGAGTACAGAGTACAGAGTATCGGCGGCTTGCGAGATCACTCGAATGAATCGTCGCGATTTCCTCTGGCAGTACGGCGGCGGCCTGGGCGGCATTGCGCTCGCGGCGCTGCTGGGCGATGACGGGCTCCTCGCACACACTCCCTCGCTTGCGCGTCGGGCTAACGCGCCGGCCAAGCGCGTCGTCCAACTCTTCATGTCCGGAGCCGCGAGCCAATGCGACACGTTCGATTACAAGCCGGCCCTCATTCGGCGCAACGGGCAGGCGTTCGATCCGGGCGGACGCGTCGAACTGTTTCAGTCCAACCCTGGCCACGTCATGCAATCGCCGTGGCGCTGGCGGCAGCACGGCCAGTGTGGCAAGTGGATCAGCGATCTCCTGCCTCACATCGCTTCCTGCGTCGATGACATCGCCTTCATCCCGTCGATGGTGTCACGCTCCAACGTGCATGGGCCGGCCACCTTCATGCAAAACACCGGCTTCGTACTGCCGGGCTTCCCCTCGATGGGCGCCTGGATCACCTATGGCCTCGGCTCGATGACCGACAACCTCCCCGCGTTCGTCGTCATCCCCGATTCGCGAGGCTACGCTCCGAACGGCCCCGCCAACTGGTCGAGCGCTTTCCTCCCCGCCAGCAACCAGGGTACGACGATACGCCCGAGCGACCGCAATCCGATCTTCGATCTTTTCCCCGGCCCGAACACCTACATCACCCCCGATAGCGAACGGGACGGCCTGCGTCTGCTGCAAGAGATGAACCGTCGCCACGCCGAGACGCGTCCCGGCGACACGCGGCTTGAGGGCCGGATTCAGACCTACGAGCTTGCCGCCCGCTTGCAACTCAGCGCACCTGAAGTGCTCGACATCTCGGGCGAAACGCGCGAGACGCAGCGGCTTTACGGGCTCGATCAGCCGATCACCGCCGAGTTCGGCCGCCATTGCCTGATCGCGCGTCGTCTATTAGAGCGCGGCGTCCGCTTCGTGCAAGTCTGGTCCGGCGCCGACAACGGCTTCCCCCGCCGCAATTGGGATTCGCACGAACATCTCGAACGCGATCACTACGACATGGGCACGAGCATGGACCGCCCGACCGCCGCGCTCCTTCAGGATTTGAAGCGCCGCGGCTTGCTCGACGACACGATCGTGATGTGGACGACCGAGTTCGGCCGGATGCCGTGCAGTCAGGGGAGCTTGGGCCGCGATCACAACCCGTTCACCTTCACGACCTGGCTGGCTGGCGGCGGCGTCAAAGGCGGCGTCACCTACGGCTCAAGCGACGAATGGTCCTTCCGCGCTGCCGAGCATTCGACTTACTGTTACGACGTCCACGCCACGATCCTGCACCTTTTGGGCATCGACCACACACGCCTAATCTTCCGCCACAATGGCATCGACCGCCGGCTGACCGATGTGCACGGGCATGTGATTGATGAAATCGTGGCGTGAGTTGATACGTCCAAGCGCTGCGCGCGCAAAGAGGCGCGCACGAAGTAAGCGGCATCCGACCCGCCGCTTACTTCGTACGCGCCTCTTAGGATTAGTACCGCAACCCAATCGTCAGCATAACGCTCAGGTCCTGCACGTCGCTGGTGCGCTGGAGGATGTCGCTCCACGTGTAGGCCCATTCGAAGCGCACGCCGGTTTGGAAAAGGCAGGTACGCCAGGGGATTTCAACCATCGTTTGGACGCCCGCGTAAACCGATCCGATGGCATCGGTCACGTGGCCGAATTCGTTGAAGTTGATGCGATGCGCTCCATAGCGTCCGCCGGCGTCGACACCGATGCGCCAGCGGCAACCGTCTTCGTCGTTCGCCGGCCGCCAGGGATACCACACGCGACCCAGACCGAGGCCGACCATGGAGCGTCCGGAATCCTGGATCGAGAAGGTGGTCCGCCCGGGATTGCCCTGAAGATCGGGCTGATCCGACCGTCGGCCGTTTTGAAAGAACACAACCGGAAACTGCGTGTCTTGCTTGCCGCCGCTCTCGTGAGTGCGCATGAAGTGAAGATCAACGAGCCAGGCGCGATCGTGCGGCTCGTTGAAGAAAAGCGCTCGCGCGCCGACCATGAACGACCAGCCGGTTTGCAGTTCGCGGCTCAGGGTCATCCCGCCGACCGGAAATGTGGGGCCGGAACTGACGTAGATTTCCGTGTAAATCGGCGCCACAAAGCCAGTGCCTCCCTCGCAGCATTCACGCCGATAGACGATCCACGGCGACAGACTGCCGGGCTCGACCTTCATGGGCTCGGTGGGTCGAATCTGGGTGCCCTCGGGCGAGAGCGGCGAAGGGGCCGGGAAGATGGGTGTCGTCGACGCAAGTTGGGCGAGTGCATTCGGACAAACCACTCCCAATGCCAAGACCAACCCGATCCATCGGTAATATTTCATGCTCCGTGCTCTCTCAGTTCAGGCGTCGCCCCCTGCGTGGCGGAATACTTCATGTATCTTGTTATTTCGGCAAAAAGATGGGTAGAGCTTGACGGAAAGATGGGTTTTGCCGATGGTGACGCGCCAAGCCGATTCCTGGAAGAATCGTCGCGATATTCGTGGCTGCTGTATCGTAGACATCACACGCCTGCGGGAGGCGTCGTATCAGGCCAGCAATTTGCCTAACGGCCCGCGCGGCAAGGAGGCCCTGCACGAGTTCCTCGTGCGTTTGCGGCTGAGCTGAGGAAGCTACTCTGCGGCCATGAAAAAAAGCAGATCTAGATTCGCGCGATCTGTTCGCCCAGAAGCTTGGAACGCAGCATCTTCTTTTGCAAAGTTTCTTGGAAGTGCTTCAACTTGACCACCACCTCGTCGAAGCGGGCGATGGAGTCGTCGAGGTTGTACTTGGGGTCTTTCGGAGTCAGAATGCAGATCGAGAGATTCCGAATGGCTTCTTCGACTTCCTTTTGCAGGAACTCCAGCATCGCCTGTGTCTCATTGTCGGCCTCGATGACGATCTCGTGAAGGTCACGCAGCAATTGGGCGTGGAAGTTGGGATCGAGCAAGCGATCGGGATCGAGTTTGGCTTCTGACGCCGGCGCGGGCGCGGGACTTACACCGCTGCCATGTTTCACTTCCTGCTGATGGGCGAGCGCGCTGTCCAACGCAGCTTTGCCCTTGGGCCAGTCCGGGCGAATTTCGAGCGCTTGCTTATAATGCGCGATCGCCTGATGATACTGTTCTCGTTCGAGAAAAATGTTGCCCAGGTTGTAATGCGCGTCGTACATGCGCGGGTTGATACGAATCGCTTCTCGGTAGGCATTGACGGCCATATCGAGTTGCCCGAGTTGCTTGTAGACGAGGCCCATGTTGTAGTAGCCTTCAGCCCGGTTCGGATCGAGTTGGATGGCCTTGCGCAATGTTGCCAGGGCTTCGTCATGCTGTTCGAGTCGATTCTGAACCGCGCCGAGGTTGACGTAGGCGGCTGCCCGCAGCGGGTCCAGGCGAATGACCTGCTTGAAGTGATGCGCGGCACTCTCGGCGTCGCCGACCAGGAAGAATACGGTTGCCAGGCCGTAGTGCACATCCGGATTGTCGGGCTGCAGGCCGAGGAGTTGCAGGTAGAGCTGACGTGCTTCCTGGTACTGTCCGCGCGACATGGCGTCCTGCGCTTGTTTGCGCAGCGCTTCGACGGGATTGTTTGCCATGTGAGCCAACCTCCGGTCCCTGGCGGAGCGACGATCACGCGCGCAGGGCCTTTGGAAAAATTATAACGCACCAATGAATGCGTGTGCAACAACAAAGGAACAGGAATTTACAACCGATTTGCCGGGTGCGCCGTGCGTGACGGTTGTGACGTGATACCCGGCCCGTTTACGACTCCCCTCTCCCTCTGGGAGAGGGGTTGGGGGTGAGGGTTGAGCTCGCAAAAATGCTTGATCATCCACCCTCACCCCTGCCCCTCTCCCAGTGGGAGAGGGGTTCTATAAAACCGTTTCTTGGCCGCTCGCCTTCGGCGAGCGAGGCCATGGGTGCTCGCCAAAGGCGAACGGCCAAGCGGGCTACGGCCGTGTGTTGTAACGCACCGCCGCAGTGGCGATACGCAGAGCGCTGTCGCGGTCGTAGCCGACGCACACGGCCGACGCACCGCCTTCCAGGGCGCAGCCGATGTCGTACTTGCTGTAGAGTACGACCCATCGGCCATCGATCTTGATCCCTTCCAGGAACGGTTCCATGGCGACCGGCGCGGCATTCCTTGTCGTCCGGCACTTGATGTTGGCCGCCGTGATCGTTTCGCCACGATTCAGGGCGGCGCTGAAGAGCCGGTCGCGGTCCTTCTCGTCAGTCGCAAGACGAGTCAGCTTTTCTTTGGGAAACAGCAGCTCGACGAACTGGCGAAATGCCTGATCGAACTCCGGATCGCCGCAGCACGCATCGGCGAAGAGCAGACCGCCATTCTCCAGCGTGAATCGCAACGCGTCTAGATTCTTGGCGTCGACGCGAAACGGGCCGCGACCGTGCATGTAGAGAAACTTCGACTCGCGCACACTGATCGGTTCGGTCAGGCGAATCTCGCGCGGCCGCACCAGCACATCGAGGCCGGTCGCCTTGTGGACGTGCTCCATCAAGTGGATCATCGCCTTGGGCGCCGGCTGCCAGTTGTCCGAATGGCGGATTTGGCCTACCTGGAAAAACCCGTTCGTTTCCGGGTCCTTCATCGGCGGACGATCACTCGCCACATCGAACGGCGTCAACCGCGGCAGCGGAGGCGACTTTCCCGTCGCCAGCGCCACCACGTTCGCGCCAAGCCGAAACGCGAGTTGTCCACGGCCATCCTTGAAGTTGTTCGACTCCCAGTGGCACGACGCATCCTGCGGGCTGTAGATCAATACGGTTCGGCAGCCGACGTCCAGGCCCATCAATTTGTACGGATCCCCCGGGGGGATCACGTATTCCGAACTCCAGACCGGATGCTCCGGCTTGAGATACTCGAGCTTGTGATCGGGCCAGGTGTTGGCGACCCACTGCTTGAAGCCCTTGTCGAAATCGGGATCGCCGCAGCACGCCTCGGCGAAAACGAACCCGCCGTTCTCGACGTAGCGTTGGATCAGCGCCGTCTCGGTTCCTTGAATACGATTGAGCGGCGCGTTGTGCCCGGTGATGTAGAGGATCGGCGATTGCCTCATGTCGGCGACGGTGGCGGTTTCCTCTTCCTTCGTGTAGCGGTCGCCATTACGGGCGTAGAGAGCACGCATGATGTCGTAGGTTTGCCAGCCGACCGGTTTCTTCAATCCCAGGGGCTCGCTGCGTTCACCCCTGGGCTTCGGGTCGAAAATGCCTTCGCGCGAGATAAATTCGGTGAGATGGCGCAGGTCATTGCGATCGTTGTTCCAATCTTGATCGTCCTCGCGGCGCGGCCAATTGCCGTGCACGAGCTTGCTTATGACCACCGGCGTGCGGCCCTTGGAGAGGAACAGCAGGGCGAAGCTGGTGTTGACGTGCGGCCAGCGATCCCAGCCGCCATGCGTTTTCCATGCACCGTTCGGCTCCTGGCGCTTCACGAGGTATTCGCAGCCTTCGCGATACCAGTCGTGCTCGCCGAAGAATCGCATCCCCGAAAGCCGGCCCGCCCGCTCCAAGCCGTAGAGGTGGTAATAGGTTCGGCTCGGCAGATCGAAGCTGAAGTTCTTGCTGATCCAGGCGAGTGCTTTCGCGGTATTCTCGCTGTCCGGATAATCGCCGCAGTTCGCGAAACGTCCGTTCTTTTGCCATTGTTCGCGGCCGCCGTTGAGTTCGGCGCCGGCGATGTAGAGACCGCACAGCCCGGCGATGGTCATGGTGACGGACGGGCGTTTGAGCTCGTTGTCAGTGTAGTAGGGGGAGTAGATCCAGAATCCCTGCTTCGGGTCCTGTGTCCGCCGATAGAGGTCGTGGATGCTCTGCCAAACGTCGCGCGGTATTTCGATGCCTGCTTGGCGGGCATGCCACAGGGCGAGCATGGCATACTGGGAGTTGGAGGCGTCGGTGACATGATAGCCTGCGCGTGCCGTGTGATAGTCCCAGCCGATGAATTTGCCGTCCCTGAAGACTCGGGCTTGGATGATCCAATCAACGTTTTCCTTGATGAGCTTGAAATCGCTGCGTGCCTCGGCAAAGGCCATCGTTTGCAGCGCTCGCACGTAGACTTTTGGCGATTGAACATTGCGTAGATTCTTCAATCCCGCGACGATCGCGTCTTGGCGTTCCTTGTCGCGTATCGGATCGTCGAGCACGCCGTCGCAATTGAGAAGGGCCAGCACGCAAAGAGCCGTCGAGCCGCCGTAGTAATCGGATTTGTCCTCATCGACGGTGTTCTCCCAGCTCCCGTCGCGTTTCTGCTGCGCGACGAGATACGCGACGCCTTTGGCGATTCGGGCTTTGACGTCATGCACCAACGGTTCGGGACGTGCCTGGGCCGACGCAACGCCGGCGCCGATCACGACAAGGAGCAAGGCAGCCAATCGCGCCATCGGATGGCCCTCATTTCAGGTACGCGCGCACTTCGTCCAGAGTCTGGGCTTTTTTCAGGAAGCGAGCGAGCTTCCGTAGCTCATCGGGGTCTTCAATTGTCTTCACCACTGGCATGAGCTTTCGGCCTTTTGCTCCGAACCTCAGGTCCAGTAAAATATCGATTCCCTCGAGAAGCCCTTTCTTCAGGGCGGCGCGTTCATAGCTCGGGACAAACGGCACGGCTGCCTCCTTTTCAAATTCATGAATCTCTGTCAAGAACTGGTCGTGAAGATCATCGGGCAACGTCATGAGCCAATCGATGAGCCGCAAGACTTCGCGAACGTCGTCCTTCGACCAGTTTCGCTGAAGGAGCGCTTTGGCCAACTGGAGCTTTCGGTCCTTTCGCTCCGCCAGGTCGTGGCGCGTCTCCAAGGTTTCCAAGTGGGCCACGACGACGGCGGCAATCGGATTGTCGCTCGCTTCAAGCTCGGCCTTCCGACGCGCGAAGTCCAGAAGCTTGACGATCGGGAACCTAAAGTCGATGCTGCAACCCCAGCGAGCGAAGGCGAATTGATGGGGTCTCCAATCCGGTTGATCGTCGCAAAGGATCGCCAAACTCACCACGTCTTGATTATACATCTGCCGGATCGCGACATGATACTCGAACATGCGCTTTGGGAATTCTTGGTCAACGTAGCCCTGGACTTCGACGTGCACGAGCACCCAGCATTCGATGCCGTCCTTCAACCATACCTTGAACAGCTTGTCGGCGATGCGTTTGCCCAGCTTGGCGCGGCGGAGAATTCGCTGAAATTCCTTGTCCAAGGACTGGTACCCGCGCGACCAATCGATCTCCGTATGGACGTTAGGCCAGCACAGCGAAAGGAAGGCCGGCAGATAGAGTTGCAGCGCCTCCTTCCAGGGGCTATCGAAATCATCACGGAGTTGGGGCCGCTTGGCCATGACAACGACTGTACCAGATGGTGTGACCCAACGCAAGCGGCCGCTGTCCGCACTTGCTTGCGCTGCGTGCTCGCATAAACTAATCGTAATCGCTAGGGGTGTCCGCTTACCGCGAACTGAGAGCAAACCCTGGGACCTGATCCGGATCATGCCGGCGTGGGAAAGCGATCTTTCTTTCGGTCGCGCACCGTCTCGGTCATTCCCATCGAGTCTCAAGTTGAGCACCGCGATTCCTGGAGATTCCGGGCGTCATGCAATCGCTATACATCTTCTCGTGGAACATGCTGGCATGGACGCTGTCCGTCTCCGTTCTGTTTCCGCTGACGGCTCCCTGGGCGGTGTATGCATATAAGATTTGGCACGGCGTCAAAGAGATTCGGGAGGAGTTCGAAGATGAGCTCTGGCCGCGCGGCTGGCGGGCGTCGCTCTTCTTCGCTCTTGCCGCCGTCGGCATCACCGCGCTCGACTACTTCGTCATCGAGATGCTCGTCGACCTGCCCGCGGGGATCGTGCATTTTGTTTTGCTCATCGGCTTTCTCGGCCTCGCATCGGGCATCATGATTTATTGTTTCTCCTTGGAGGATTTTTTCCAAGGCCTCAATATCACCGTGATCTACCTCTTCATCCCCACGACGATATTCGTCATCCTATGGTGGATTGTCGAATGGAATGTGTTGTTTACGTTCGTCCGTAGCTGGCTAAAAGACCCTAAGACCATTTGATTTCTCAGAATCATGTTGAACGCTCTGGCCGCTCCGGGCGAGCGCAAAACGAAGATCAAGGAAAGGAACAGTGCCATGACGCAACTCGAATCGGCTCGCAAGGGCATCATTACCGACGAAATGCGCTTCGTCGCCAAACGCGAAGACCTCGATCCGGAACTTGTTCGCTCCGAGGTCGCGCGCGGCCGCATGGTCATCCCGGCCAATGTCAATCACCTCAAGAAACGGCTCGAACCGATGTGCATCGGCGTCGCATCGCTGTGCAAGATCAACGCCAACATCGGCAACAGCGCCGTCACCGGAACCGTCGACGACGAACTGGAAAAGCTGCACACGGCCGTCCATCTCGGCAGCGACACCGTCATGGACCTGTCCACGGGCGGCGACATCGACAATATCCGCCAAGCGATCATCGACGCCTCGCCGGTGCCGATTGGGACCGTGCCGATTTATCAGGTGATCCAGAACGTCAAGGACGTCGCCGACATCACGCCGACAATGATGCTCGACATGGTGGAGCATCAGGCTCAGCAGGGCGTCGATTACATGACGATCCACGCCGGCGTGCTTCAGGAATACTTGCCGATGACGGCCAAGCGAATCACCGGCATCGTGAGTCGAGGCGGGTCGCTCATGGGGGGCTGGATGCTCGCCCATCACAAGCAGAATCCGTGGTACACGCACTTTGGCGAACTGTGCGAGATCATGCGCAAGTATGACGTCACGTTCAGCCTCGGCGACGGCATGCGGCCGGGGTGCCTCGCCGACGCAAATGACGAAGCGCAGTTCGCCGAACTGAAAACGTTGGGCGAGTTAACGCTCAAAGCATGGGAGCATGGCTGCCAGGTGATGATCGAAGGTCCCGGGCACATTCCAATGCACCTAGTGAAGATGAACGTCGAGAAGGAACGCGAGCTGTGCCACGAGGCGCCGTTTTACGTGCTCGGGCCCCTTGTGACCGACATCGCGCCAGGGTACGATCATATCACCAGCGCGATTGGCGCTGCCCTGGCAGCCGAGGCCGGCGCCGCCATGCTCTGTTACGTGACGCCGAAGGAGCACCTGGGGTTGCCGAACAAGGACGACGTCCGGCAAGGCGTGATTGCATACAAAATCGCCGCCCACGCCGGCGACATCGCGCGTGGCCGCAAGAATGCGCGACTGCGCGATGATGAGCTGTCCAAGGCGAGGTTCGCGTTCGACTGGAACAAGCAGTTTGAACTGTCGCTCGATCCGGCGACGGCGCGCGCGATGCATGACGAGACGTTGCCGCAGGACGTGTTCAAGAGCGCGAAGTTCTGCTCGATGTGCGGGCCGAAGTTCTGCTCGATGCGCGTGACGCAAGATATCCGCAAGCTTGCCGGCGAAGCGGCGATCGCGGAGTGACCACCGCTTCTGGTTTCGCGTTCCGGCGCTTTGCTGCGAGCGAGAAGCCGCAAGCGGCAGACAGAGGTGAACCCATGCTCCTCGCACAAATCGGGGGACAAGCCCTCATCGGGGGCATCGGGTCCGCCCTCATCTTCCTGTGCGGACTCGTCGGCTTCACCATCTGCACGATGATCTTCGCCATCTTCGCCGCCCATTATTTTCTCGTCACGATCATTCACTCGACCTCCGGCCACGATGAAGTTCATTTTCCCAACGACGAAACGATTGCCACCTGGTGGTGGAAACCGCTCTTGTGCTTGTGGATCCTGTTCGTTTGGATCGTGCCGGGGGCCTTGATCATCTTTCCGGCGCTCTTCCATAGCATGCAGACGTTTCTGATTTCCTGGGGCATCTTGTTGTGGTTCGCGTTTCCGCTCGGCGTGATCTCGTCGCTTTACACGCGAAACTGGTTTTTCTACATGCATCCGACAATTCTTGGGCGGATGCTGACACACTTCGTTGCATTCGTCTACGTGCAGATTGTTACGTCCGTCGTGGTGGGCATTCCCGTGGCGCTGCTGTACGCCATGCTGACCCAAAGTTACTGGTGGGGCGTGCCGGCGGCGTTTGCGATTCCGACGGCGATTTTGTTCTACGCTCGGCAGTGGGGCCGATTCGCCTGGCTGTCGCTGCACTTCGTGCCGAACGGCGTCGGTGAAGGAGCGTCGGACCCGGAGCCTGATTTCCCGCGAGGCACGCCGATTTATGTTGATTCGGAAGAACCGCCGGCTCCGCAACCGGCTCAATACGACGCGGGGGCGAACGAGGACGAGTTACCGCACGATGAACCGCCCGCGCCGGTGAGCGAACCTGAAGACGAGTGGGCGGACACGAAGCCGTATGGGCTGGTGAGTGATCCGGAGGCGATGAGTTTTGACGAGACGCCGACGGCGCCGGGAAGCGTGCCGATGCCCCCCGCGCCGCTGAAGTCGCCGACGCTGGTCGCCGAAGAGGAAGAGGATGAGTGGTCGCTCGAAAAAAAGCCGTACGACACTACCGAGCACGCGACACGTGACTACGAGGAGATTCCGGAGGCCGATCGGCCTCAGGACGTTGCCGACTACTACGAGAAGCGCGCCGAGAAAGAACGGATTGCCAAGGAAGAAGCCAAGCGGAAGGCCGAAGAAAACTTCATGCCGGAGCGGAGCACGAAAAGGCCGACCTTCGCGGTTGCGCTATTCACCGGCGTATTGGATTTCATGATCGAAGGCCGCACGTTGCAGGTTTGGGCGAATCTCTTCATCATGACGGCGCTCGATCTGGTGTTCGTTTTCATCATGGCGATGTTCTGGAAGGGGTAGTTTGAAACGCAGAGTGCGCAGAGGCCGCGGAGAGGATTCGGCTCATACTCTCCGCGGCCTCTGCGCACTCTGCGTTTCATTTCTGGCAGCCCTTCTGGGCCGCGCAGGTACCAGAAAAAATCGCGGTGCTTCAGCAAGGCTTAAGGTTCGCGACGTATAATGCTGCAGGTGTAGTGCTAACCTTCCACATCTGCTGGAGACAACACATGCTGAAATCTGTGATCGCCACCTTCGCACTCGGCACGCTCGGCGTCATCTGCTTTACCGGATTTGCTGAGCAACAGGGCGAAAAGGACAAAGGGCCGAAAAAGGAGAAAAAAGGCTGGGAGCCGGGCAAGCTGATCCCCCCGCACATTCGCGATGGGCTCGACCTGACCGAGGATCAGCAGCGCAAGATCACCGAGTTGGAACAGGAAGTTCGCGCGAAGCTCTTGAAGATTCTGACGGAGCAACAGCTTCAGCGCGTCAAGGAGTTGGACAAGGGGCCGAAAGGTCCGCCCAGGGAAGGCGACGGTGCGCCGGAGAAAAAGGGGAAAGGCAAGGGCAAGAAGGAGTTTGACCGCCCCGATGGGCCGCCGGTAAGAGCCGAGGAACGCTGTGCACAAAGCACCTCTTGGCAGAGGCATCCGTCTGTCACCGATCCGGCAGAGCTCCGGACACGCGAACGAGCGCGCAAGACGGCGTAGAAAAAACACGACTCTACCAGCCCGAAGCGCGAGCGACGGGCAGTTTCACCCGTCGCTGGCGCTCCGGGCTGGTAACAAATGATATGGGGGATCCCATGTCCGCTACCACGAGCCTGAGCCTTTTGGTTAACGTTCAGCTTCATCCCGATGATGCGGCCTGGCAGCGTCTGGTCGATCTCTACTCGCCGCTCATTCGCTCCTGGCTGCGCCGCTACGCTCTGCTGGAGCAGGACGCCGACGATCTCGTGCAAGAGGTTCTCGCCGTCGTGGTCCGCAAGATCCCGGAGTTTAAGCGCAAAAGCCAGATTGGCTCGTTTCGGCGCTGGCTGCGCACCATCACCGTGAACTGCCTACGCGGCTTCTGGCGAAGTCAGCGCTTTCGACCCAGGGCGACGGGCCGCGAGAGCTTTGCCGAAGTCCTGGCGCAACTCGAAGACAAAGAGAGCGCGCTGAGTCAACTCTGGGACAAGGAACATGATGAGCACGTGACCCGCCGCCTGCTCGAGATGATTCGCCCTCGCTTCGAAGCGAAGACCTGGCTAGCGTTTCAACGCACAGTACTGGAAGGATTTCCGGTGGACGAAGTGGCCGCCGACCTTGGCATGACGCCCAATGCCGTCTTCATCGCCAAATCACGCGTCGTGCACATGCTCAAGGAAGCCGGCAAGGGATTGCTGGAATAAAATCCCCATCTTCTCACGTTGAATTCCATGTCGCAAGCGAGCGTAAGACTATAGCGATCATGCCGATCGTGCCGGCGCGACGGTCGGTACAATCCGCAAATTCGCCACTCGGCAGGGCGTCACGGTGGTTCAGGTCTGTAAAATCGATGGAAAACGCAAAGGTTTTTTGAATATAATACTCCACCTATGATCGCTAATATGCCATTGCAGGGACGGGACATGCCGACTGATGAAGCCCCGCTGATGCCGAGCATGAAAGCCCGCGGCATCACGCGCAGTTTCGGCGACGATGAAGAAAGCAAGATCTACGCCCTGCGGAATGTCAGCCTCGAACTCTATCCCGGGCAGATCGCACTGCTCATGGGCCCGTCCGGCAGCGGCAAGTCGACCCTTTTGGCGGTGCTCTCCGGCCTTCTGCACCCCGATTGCGGCAGCGTCCTGGCCCTTGATCAAGACCTCTGGGCCATGGAAGAAGACGAATGCGAGGCCTTTCGCCTGCAACACTTCGGCTTCATCTTCCAGGGCTACAATCTGTTCCCCGCCTTGACGGCGCGGGAGCAATTGGAGATGATCCTCCGCTGGGGTTCGGACGCTAGTTACGAAGAAGCGCACGAACGCACGACCGAGATGCTCGCCATGCTCGGCCTATCGAATCGGGCTCACCTGCGGCCATTGCAGTTGTCGGGCGGCGAGAAGCAAAGAGTAGCCATCGGGCGCGCCTTGATCAAGCAACCGGGCTTTGTCTTTGCGGACGAGCCGACCGCCGCCCTCGACTGGAAGCACGGGCAACACGTCATCGAACTCTTGCGTGCCGCCGCCCACGATCAGAACTCGACGATCCTGGTAGTGGCTCACGACTCGCGCATCATTCCCTTCGTCGATCGTGTGTTGCACCTGGATGATGGCGTTTTGTTCGAAGGCTCCGAGAAGCCCGCCGAGATGTATCACGATCCTTCAATCGCCTCCGACTTCTAGACCAGAAGTCAGAGGTCAGAAGTCATTCGACCTCTGACTTCTGATCTCTGGCTCAACGTCGCACGCAAGGAGTGTGCATCATGCGAACGGCCGTTATTCTCGGCGTCATTGTGCTGATTGTCAGCATCGTCGGCACCGTTTGGCTTCGCGATTTCCAGTCGGCCTCAATCAACGCCCATGCCAAAAACAGCGAGTCGGATCGCCCCGAAAAAGTCGTCTGCTGGGGCTATCTCGACGGAGAGTCGGGTGTAGCAAAACTCTATCCAAGGCAATTCGGCGACGTTACCGATGTCTTGCCGGAGAACACCCATGTCGACACGCCCGGCAAGGTACTACTGCAAGTCAACGACGCTCTCGCCAGGCTCGACGTGAAGCGCGCCGAGGCCGACGTCACCGCCGCCGAGAAGCAACTGGCGGAAGCAAGGAAACTGCCTGACCTTTACAAGCTGCAAGCCGAGCAACAGGAAGCGCTGATTCGGTCGATCGGGCACGAACGCAGCAATCTCGAGCAGAAGCGCGATCGCGAAATCCGCTCGCTTCCCGACCCCGAGTCTAAGCTTGCCGAGACGATCAAGAAACTCTACACGGAAGGGCTGGCGCAACTCGACGAGAAGAAGAAAGCCGAGGAGGCCAAGCTGAAGCAGATCAAGCTGCAAGACGCCGATCTGAAGATCGACCAAGCCAAAGCCGATCTGGATGCCAAGAAGGCTCGACACCTGCAAGCAACTGAAATGCTCAAGCATTTCCAAATCGTCGCTCCGAGTGCGGGTACGCTGCTGCGCGTCAATGTTCGCAAAGGTGAGGTGCTCGGCCCCAACCCGATGGCGCCGGCGCTCGAGTTCCTGCCTGACGGCGCCGTTGTCGTGAAAGCGGAGGTTTGGCAGGAATGGGGACGATTTGTCCAAGAGCAGCAGGACGTGGAGATCGAGGACGACACGTTCAAAGGCGAGGTCTGGAAAGGCAAGGTCAAGTCAAAGGCGAAGTGGTACGCTCAGGTGCGCAGCCCGGTGATCGAGCCCTTCCGCTACAACGACGTCCGCACGCTCGATTGCATCATCTCGCTCACCAACGCCGACCGCTCCAAGCTCATCATCGGCCAGCGCGTACGAGCGAAGATCAAGATCAATTGATTTATCATCCCCCGTTTTGCGGCACCGTAGGCGTCACGCTCCGCGTGACGGATTCCTCACGCGGAGCGTGAGGTCTACGATGGCTACCGAATACTCTTGACGAGGACGTAACTCACGCCCCCTTGCGGGGTAGCGATCTGCAACACGACGCCCTTGGCGAAGTTGGTGGCCTGCAAGGCGAGGCGGGCGGCGGCGGGAGTGGCAACGGTGTTGCCGTCGACCTTGCTCAAGAGCGTGCCGGCGCGAAGCGCCGCGACCGATGCCGGGCTGGCGTCGTGAACGCGTGTGATCACGACGCCCTGAACGCCCTTGCCAAAACCGAGGTCCGCCGCCAACTCTTCAGTCAACACCGCGATGTCCACGCCAAGGGTCTCAATCGCGACGCCCGGAGGCAAGGGGCGGACGTTCGGCATCGGCGTCGGTCCCGGGGTGACGCCATAGTCGGCGGGTTGTTCTTCGACGATGACCGTCAGACGCTGCGTTTTGCCGGCGCGCAGCACGTCCATGTCGATCGCCTGATCGATCGTTGCCGAGGCGATGACGCGTTGCAGTACGTTGCCGTCCTTGATCGATTTGCCGGAGATTGAAGTGATGATGTCGCCCGCTTGCAGCCCGGCCTTGGATGCGGGCGTCTTGTCGAAGACCTCCGCCACGACCACGCCGCCGTCCTTGGGCGCGCCGAGCCGATCGGCGACTTCGGCGTCGAGTTCGCGAATGTGAGCGCCGAGGTAGCCGCGCTTGACGACACCGCTCGAGCGCAAGGCGGGGACAACCGACTTGGCGAGATTGCTGGCGACCGCGAGGCCGACGCCCTGGAAACCGCCAGATTTGCTCTTGATGGCGGCGTTGATCCCGATCACCTTGCCCTCCAGGCTGACGAGCGGACCGCCGGAGTTGCCTGGGTTGATAGCCGCGTCGGTCTGCAAGAAATCCTCGTACATGCTCATGTTCAGCCCGTTGCGCCCCTTGGCGCTGATGATGCCGTGCGTGACGCTCCCCGCCAGACCGAACGGCGCCCCCACCGCCAGCACGCGATCGCCGATCTCCATCGCATCCGAATCGCCGAATGCAAGCGATGGAAACCGCGCGTCCTTGGCGTCGAGCAGGATGACGGCGATGTCCGTCCGCCGATCGACACGAATTGCTTTCGAGCTAACCTTGCGGCCATCGTGCAGATGGATGACTGCGACCTCGGCCCCCTCAATCACGTGATAATTCGTCACAACGACGCCTGCGGGATCGGCGAAGAACCCGGAGCCGAAGCCGAGGCGATTCGGGTCGGTTTTGCCGGGCGGTCGGCGAAAGGGCTCTGGAATATTCGGGTCGTCGAAGAACTGCGGATTCGCCGCCCCTTTCGGTTTGGCGTACGTCTCGATGCTGACGACGGCGGGCAGCACGCGCTTGACCACGTCGCGGTAGGATGTCAATTCGCGCGGCAACGCTCCCGGCGGATTCGGCTGCCCTTGCAACACCAGGGCGCCGCCGGCGACGAAGCCGATCACTAGGAAGCTGAATGCAACAAGAGGGGTTCTCATCGGAAGTGCTCCAAGGTACGACCAACTCATTCCTTATCTTATCGCATGGAAAACGCAGAGTGTGCAGAGAGCGCAGAGAGTGTTTCGGTTTTGCTCTCCGCGCTCTTTGCGCTCTCTGCTTTTCCAACCGCTGACGGCATGCGGGGATCAAGCGAAAACGCCAGGCGCGCCCATACAATAGGCCGCATGAGCCTTACTCTGCAGAATCTGAGCAAGAGTTATCCCATTCGCGACGGCGAACTCACCGTCTTGCGCGATGTCAATCTCACCATGCAGCCTGGCGACGCTCTTGCTATCCTCGGCCCGTCCGGATCAGGAAAAAGCACGTTGCTCTATCTACTCGGCACGCTCGAACGCCCCACCGCCGGGGCCTACAAGCTTGGCGATCAGGAGCCGTTCTCGCTGTCCGACGCGGAGTTGGCGCATTTTCGAAATCGATCGATTGGCTTCGTGTTTCAGGACCATCACCTGTTGCCCCAGTGTTCCGTGCTTGAGAACGTACTCATCCCGACGCTGGCCGACGGCGGCGATTCCTACGAGGCGCGGGCTCGCGAATTGCTGGCGCGGGTCGGGCTGGCCGGTCGGCTCGATCATCGGCCTGCGGAACTGTCCGGCGGTGAACGGCAACGCGTCGCCGTCGCGCGCGCCCTGATTCACAAGCCGCTCCTGGTGCTCGCCGACGAGCCGACGGGCAATCTCGATCGCAAGACGGCCCAGACGGTCGGGCAACTGCTCGTCGAGATGCACCAGCAAGAGAAAACGATGCTCATCGTCGTCACGCATAGCGTCGAGCTGGCCCGAACGCTCCCGAAACAGCTGGAAATGCTCGACGGCGCTCTCGCCCCCTGGTGCGGAGGTCAGGCATGACCTTCTTCCAGCTGCTGGTTCGCAATCTGTTCTACCATTGGCGCGGCAACGTCGCCGTCTTCCTTGGCATCGTCCTGGGCAGTGCCGTGCTCACCGGCGCTCTGCTCGTCGGCGACTCCTTGCGCGGCAGTCTGAAGGCGTTGACCCTGGGTCGGCTCGGCTGGGTCGAGGACGCCATGACGCCGGGCCGATTCTTCCGCGAGCAGCTTGCGCGCGAAGTCTCGGCCGGCAAGCGTGCCCCGGTGCTCATGCTCCAGGGCAGCGCGTCCTTCTCGGGCGATGAGAAGCGAGTCGGCCGCGTCAATGTCTTTGGCGTCGATGCCTCATTTTGGCCCGATCGCAAGTCGGCCGGCGATGTCGATTGGTCGTCAGGCGATGCCGACGTTGTGATCAATAGCTCGCTGGCGTCCGCGCTCGGCGCCTCCATTGGCAGCATGCTTCGGCTCAATGTGCAAGCCGGCAGTGCCGCGCCGGGCGAAACGCTGATGGGCAAGCGCAAGGCCGGCGACGTGATTCAGCCGGTGACGGTGAAGGTCCGCCGCGTCGTCATCGACGAGGGGATTGGCAGCTTTTCTCTCAAGCCGACGCCGGAACCGGTGCGCAACGTTTTCGTGCCGTTGCGTTTCTTGCAGCAAAAGCTCGAACTCGCCGGCGAAATTAACGCGATCCTCGTTGCCGACGCCAAGCCCAGCTTGAGCGCCGATCTGCAAAAGCAACTGAAGCTCGACGACTGGGGCCTGCGTTATCGTTCGCCCGCCGACCGGGCCGAGGCGTTTTTTCGCATGCTCGCCAAGAAGCCGGGCGAGGTGCAGATCCCGCAGAAGAACTGGCGCGACAAGCTCGGCAAACCGTTCGTCAATCGCGTGCCCGACGCTCTCGTGGAGACAGCCCTGAAAAACGGGGGCGTGCTGAAGAAGGACGACGTCGTCGAGTATTACAAGCAGCATCGCGATTACCATGTGCTGGCAAGCCGGCGCATGCTCCTGGAACCTCGTGTCGTCGAGGCGATGGAATCTCTCGTTCCGGAACGGCATGACCTCGACAAAGTCCCGCGTTGGCGCATCACGCCGTTGCTCATCTACCTGGCCGACACCATCTCCGACGGCAAAGCGGAGGTGCCGTATTCGATCATCGCCAGCGACGATCGCCGCGTACTCACTAAGGACGGCAAGGAGAAATACGCTTTGGCCGACGATCAGGTCCTTTTGACGACCTGGCCCGGTTCGCCGCTGCAAGCCAAACCGGGGTCCGCGCTCACCGTGTCGTACTATGTTCCGGACGAGAAGAACCAGTTGCAACTCACGTCAGAGAAGTTCATTGTTCAGGCGGTTGAAAAGATCGAAGGCGTGCTCGACGATCCCGATCTTGTGCCGGAAGTGCCGGGCGTGACGGATAAGCTCGACGTCACCAACTGGGTGAATCCGCCGTTTCCGTATGACCCTTCGCGCAACAAGACGGCGGACATCGCATTCTCGAAGCGCTATCGCACAACGCCGCGCGCCTACATCAATTTGAAGCGAGCGCAGGAGCTCTGGAAGAACCGCTTCGGCGCGTTGACGTCGATTCAAGTGCACGCGAAAGGGGGTCGCGAGTTGCCGGAAACGCTGCCGGACGCGTTCCTGAGGGCGCTGAAGCCGGAGCAAGGCGGTTTCGTGTTTCAGCCAGTGCGCGAAAGCGCCGTGGCGGCCAGTGCCGGGACCACTGATTTCGGCGAGTATTTTCTTTACTTCAGCTTCTTCCTCATCGTCTCGTCGCTGCTTCTGGTCGGACTTCTCGTTAGGCTGAACATCGACCGCCGCGCCGCGGAGATCGGGTTGCTGTTAGCGATCGGCTGGGCGCCGTCGCGCGTAGTTTTTCTTCTGCTCGGCGAAGGTGTCGTCATCGCGGCCATTGGCAGCGGCGTCGGCCTGGCCGGGGCGCTTTGGTACGCGGACCTGATGCTCAAGATGCTCTCCGTCAACTGGCCCGGCGGCGCAAATCTGGACTTCTTGCGCCTGCATGCCGAGCCGATGAGCTTGTTCATCGGTTATTCCGCATCGCTTTTGGTGAGCGTCGTCACATTATGGTGGGCGACGCGCGTGCTCGGAGACTTGCCGCCGCGCTCACTCTTGTCCGGCGAGACGACGCAGGCGAGCGGACTGGACGACAGTGAGCTTGGCTGGAGCCGCTGGCTGGTCCCAATCGGGCTGGTCGGCGCGATGGCGTTGGCGATCTCGGCCCGCTTCGTGGCATCGACGGAGGGGCAAGCGGGCTGCTTCTTCGGCGGCGGGGCGCTGTTGTTGATGGCGTGCCTCGCGGGAGCGTGGAACGGGCTCAAGCTCCTCGGCCAGGCGAGTTCGCCGCAGCCAACGCTCACGGGGCTGGGCATGCGCAACGCCGGCCGGCATCTCGTGCGCAGCGTACTCACCGTCGGGCTGCTCGGGGCGGCCTCGTTTCTTATCGTGGCCGTCGAGTCGTTTCATGCGGACACGGACAAGAGCTTTCACCTGAAGACAGGCGGCAGCGGCGGTTTCACGCTCGTCGCGGAAGGCAACTTGCCGATTTTCGAGGATCTCAACAATCCGAAGGTTCGCGACGCCTATCGGCTCGACACGGCGGCGCTGGCGAAGGTCGTCGTGCATCCGTGCCGCGTACAGCCGGGCGATGACGCGAGCTGCCTGAATCTCTACAAGCCGCTGAAGCCGCGCGTCGTCAGCTTTTCGACCGCGTTAATCGAGCGCGGCGGATTCGACTTTGCGGCATCGCTGGCGCAATCGGCCGAGGAGAAGGCGAATCCGTGGCTGCAGTTGAAACAAACCGGCGACGACGCCATTCCCGCCATTATCGACGCCAACACAGCTGACTGGACGCTGAAGACACCGCTGGGCAGCATCGTTGAAGTCAACGATGCCGAGGGGAAGCCGTGCAAGCTGCGCATCGTCGGCCTATTGAACGCCAGCATTTTCCAGAGCGAGATTATCGTCGGCGAGAAGGCGTTTCTGTCGCTCTATCCGCAACAGACGGGGTATTCGTTCTTGCTCATCGACACGGGTGAGCCTGACCCCGCCAAGCTCAAGACGATCGAACAAGATTTGGGTAAAGGACTCGAAGCATTCAACATGGATGTGCAGACGACAGCGGAGCGCATCCGCGGCTACCTGGCGGTGCGCAATATGTACTTGGCGACATTCCAGGCCCTGGGCGGGCTGGGGCTCGTCTTGGGCGCCGTCGGCCTGGCGATTGTGCTACTGCGCGGCGTCTGGGAACGCCGTGCGGAGTTGGCCTTGTTGCAAGCGCTCGGCTTCCGATCCGGCCAACTGGCGTGGCTAGTGCTCGTGGAAAATGTTTTCTTGCTCGTGTGCGGCCTGGCGGCGGGAACGGCGTCAGCGCTTCTGGCCGTCGCCCCTTATCTCACCGGCGCCGGCGCTGCAAGTCTCTGGAGCCGCATCGGGTTGCTCCTGGCGCTCGTTGCCGGCACTGGATTGATCTCGGCGATTCTCGCGGTTTGGTCGACGCTGCAAACGCCGGTGCTGACGGCATTGCGGCGGGAATGACACGTCTTCGTTTAGCGTTCGCGCGGGGCCATCGCTCCCGACGCTTTTGTCGCAGTTTTTTTCCGCTATCCCTTGACAGATACATATCCAGGTAGTAATATTTGTATATTTTTATATTCAAATGTTTGAATCTAACAATTCAAGAGGTCGATGCCATGCCGCACCGCGCTTTGGTTACGAAAGAACTTGCCGAGTTCTTGGGCGTTTTGTCGCATCCCCACCGCATCCGCATCATTGAAGAGCTTCGGGACGGAGAACGCGACGTGAACTCGTTGCAAGAGGCGCTCGGTATCAGCCATTCGGGAGTGTCGCAACACCTGATGGTTCTGCGTGCCAGCCGGCTGGTTTCCGAGCGGCGCGAAGGACGCCATGTTTACTACCAATTGCGCCAGCCCGAAATCGCCGCCTGGTTGCTGGAAGCAACCCGGTTTCTGGAAAAGGAGACGGTGGTGGGCGATGAGCTTCGCAAAGCCATAGGCAAGGCTCGCAAAGAATGGGCTGCAAACTGAGTTAGAGGCTCAAAAAATGACGTGGGACGGGTCTCCAGACCCGGCCGGACGGCTCAGGAGAGCGGTCCTACTTCATTTCTTTGGACGCTCTTAGTGACCAAACAATCGCCACCCAGGCTCCCCTCATGGAGGCACGAACAGACCATGCAAAAGCTGATTCAGGGTATTCACCAATTCCGAGACGAGGACTTCCGCCCGATGCAAGGATTGTTTGAGCAGTTGGCGAAGGGGCAGAACCCCGACACCCTGTTCATCACCTGTTCCGACTCCCGCATCGACCCGAACCTGCTCACCCGCTCCAAGCCGGGCGACTTGTTCATCCTCCGAAACGCCGGGAACATCGTACCACCACACGGTGCGGCAAACGGTGGGGAGGCGGCGACCATCGAGTTTGCCGTCGCGGCCCTCGGCGTGAAGGACATCATCATTTGCGGTCACTCTCACTGCGGGGCCATGAAAGGGTTGTTGCAACCTGAAACGGTGGCTTCGCTCCCGTCCGTCGCGTCATGGTTGTCGCATGCCGAAACCACGCGCCGCATCGTGCGCGACAACTACCGACATCTGGAGGGTGATCGTCTCGTGACGGCAACGGTCGAAGAAAACGTGCTGGTGCAACTTGAGAACTTGCGAACGCTTCCGTCGGTCGCGTCTCGATTGGTACGGGGCGACCTGCACTTGCATGGCTGGGTGTACAAGATCGAAACCGGCGAGGTTTTCGCTTACGACATGACGAGCGGGCAGTTTGTCCCCTTGGCTCAGTATCAGTATCAGCCAAGTGAATCCGCCGTGCGGCGTCGAACCGCCTCGGCGATATAACCGAGGGCGAGGGGAAAGATCGGAGGGGCGAGGGCCGAGAGAAGACAATAACGTGTTTTTCCTCGCCCCTCACCCCCCTCATCTCGCCCCTCGCTACAACTCGGAACGGGAGTGCCGGAGTGATTTTTCAAGACCGTGAAGGATTTTGGGGTCACGCGTTCGCACTCCAGGGATCGGTTACCCCCCTTGTCAGTCCCTACGTGGTCGCCTTCGGCGTTTTCGCCACGGCGGTCAGCGTGCTGGCATGGCTGCTGCAACGCCAGTGGCAGATCGACATCGGACTGGAAATCGCCCCCTTTGAGTTTGCGGGGGCAGCGTTGGGGTTGCTTCTCATCTTGCGGACGAATGCCGGATACGATCGGTGGTGGGAAGCTCGCAAGTTGTGGGGCGGAATCGTGAATCAATGCCGCAACGTGGCTATCAGCGCATTGTCGTATGGCCCAGCCAACCAGGAGTGGAACGAGAAATTCATCGAGTGGGCGGCGGCGTTCCCCCATATCGCACGTTGCAGCTTGCGCGGCGAGCCGCCGTCGCCGGAAGTGACGGCATTGGTCGGCCAGGAGGCTTCGAACCAAGTTGCCGCATCATCTCACATGCCGAGCTTCGTTGCCCTGAAACTTGCCGACCTCCTTCAGGAAGCCAGCGATAGCTACGACATGGACCGATTCGCGTTCATGCAGGTGGACCGGGAACGGGCGGCACTCATCGACCACATCGGCGCCTGTGAACGCATCCTCAGGACGCCGTTGCCGCTTGTGTACGACATCAAAATTCGGCGGTTTATCTGTCTTTTCTTGCTGATGTTGCCCTTCGTACTCTTGCACCGCATCGACAGTTACTGGATCGACAGTTACTGGCTCATTCCGGTTGTCACGATGCTAGTCGCCTATCCGCTCATTTCGTTGGATCAGATCGGTGTTGAACTGCAGAACCCGTTTGACGAGACGAACCTGAGTCACCTACCGCTCGGCGACATTTCGGCAACCATCGAGCGGAATCTGATCGGTTTGCTGGAGGCGAGGCATGCGTCGATGGAAAATGAATCGCCAGGCGAAGACGCGCGTTAGAGTCGATCCCTCGAAAACGACAGGATACTTCCCACCAAAGCTGCATATGTTCGGCGCCCACTTGAAAATTCCTTATGAAGAAACCAGCAGTATTTCTCGACCGCGACGGTACCATCATCGAAGATGCGGGATATCTTCGCGAGGCTGCTCAGGTTCTGTTCTACCCGCAGACATTCTCGGCCCTGCGGCGCCTTGGCGACTTCGTGCTGTTTATCGTCACGAACCAGAGCGGAATTGCCAAGGGTCAGATCCGCTCAGAGGAAGCGGACGCTGTCAACCATCATGTCGTGCAATGTCTTGCCGCGGCTGGGACGACCATCCGAGACGTCTACTGTTGCCCTCATCAGCGATCGGACGCCTGCGCGTGCATGAAACCGAGTCCTTATTTTCTCAGGATTGCGGAGCGCGATTTTGAGATTGATCTCGCCAGGTCCTTTGTCGTTGGCGATCACCCCTCGGACATCGCATTGGCACACGCTGTGGGGGCAACGGGAGTCTACGTTCTCACCGGCCACGGCGTGAAGCATCGGGCAGAACTTCAATTTCCCGCATTCGTAGCTTCCGACATCGGGGTGGCTGCTGACGTGATCCTGAGAATGTCCGCGACCGCATGACCGAGGGACGCAGCGGACGCAGCTATTGCCCCTTTTTTCCACGATTCATTGCATTTCGGGAGTGGGGTGTGAGAGTGCCTGTGTGCAACGAATACGCACACGTGCCGTTGGCCAACGGAGTTGCGCATGAAAAATGCGTTGCAGGCCTCTTTGACCACATTGAGAAATGGCACTGGCTAATTCGATACATTGGAGCATCGTTGCCGATAGGGCTCGACTATGATGCTAACCGATGACCACGCGTGGTTGCTTCGCCGGATCGGGCTCGGCTTCGAGAATCAACTCGCGCACAAGCCACGGGACATTCCCTTGGCCGAACAGCAAGAACCCGATGTTGGCCGCTATGGGGCTTTCGTCGGACCAGCCGAAGTGTATTTCCGGCGGCGTGCCCACCTTTGACAGTTCTAGCGCCATGGCCGCGATCGTGTGCGCGATCGAAGCACAGCGATGGATCCGCAGAATGAACACGCCTTCTTCCTGCGTCACTTCGATCACCGGCGTCTGATAGAACTCGCTGGTGTCGCCGAGGTTTGCCTCGATGAAAACGATCGGGACCTCCGGCCCGAGCCGATGTTCTTTGCGGATCGATTCCTCCTTCTCGCGGATGCTGCGGCTGCCTGGCCGGTGCGGGACGAGCACAGGGAACTCCAGCATCTTCATGCTATCCCACAGGAAGTGCGACTGGGCGTCAACGAACTCCAGCCCTTGGATGCGCAGCTCCGTGCTGCGCATGAAACGCGAGACGATCGACGAGACCACGATGGCGAAGATGAACCATAGGGCGATAACCAACCCATCCGGCTTCTCGATCATGTTGGCGAGCGTGGTGTAGACGAAGACCACCGTGATGAGCGCAAACGGCCACGATAGGCGCACATACCATGGTCCTTCGTTCTCGCGCCACCGATCGATCAGGGTGGCGACGCAGGCGCTCGTCATGAGCATCAAGACGCCCGTCGCGTAGGCGTTGCTCTGGGCTTGCACGGAGGCGTTGAATTGCCAGGTCACAAACAGATTGATGACCGTGAACAAGACAACGAGAGGCCGAATGGCGCCGGCCCAATCGGGCGCCATGCCGTAGCGTGGCAGATACTGCGGCACGAGGTTGAGCAACCCCGCCATGGCGCTCGCGCCGGCGAACCAGAGAATCACTACCGTACTGATGTCATAGATCGTGCCGAAGGCGAACCCGAACATCGGATTGATTTGCGACCCAGGCGAACCATCGATCAGCTTTTCGCCATGCGCTAAATATGCGAGCGCCCTTTCGAAGGCAGGGCCATTTTTCTCCAGCGCCGACGGGGAGATCAGTGTGCTGACCACCAACGATGATCCCAAGAGAAACGCGGACATGATCAGCGCAGCCGTGAGAAGCAGGTACCGGGTGTTGCGAATGCGTCCATTTGGCTCCGCGGCGCTCTCGCCGGTGTCTCCCTGAACGAGCGGCATGACGGCGACACCCGTTTCGAATCCGCTCAGACCCAAGGCCAGGCTTGGGAAAAGGAGCACGCATACGAGAGCGATGTGCCACGGTGAAGCGCTCGTCCCGAAGTGATGCTCAAAATGCCAGCGCCCCGCTTCGACTTCGGCAAGCCAGTGATCGAAGTGCTCGCCATGCTGGCTCAGATAGTGCAACCCGCTGCCGACTACGATCAGATTGAGCAGTAGATAGGCCCCGACAATGCCCACGGCCAGGCCGATCACTTCCGTGAATCCACGCAGGAACATGGCGCCGAGCATGACGAGCAGAAACATCGTGATCGCCATCTGGGCGCCATCCCAGGTCAGTCGTCCCTTCAGAATGGGGTTCTCGATAATGTGCTTGGCCGCGTCGGCCGCCGACAGAGTCTTGGTGATAACGAAATCGGTGGCGGCAAAACCGAGCAGGATGAGCACGAGTAGCTTGGCCGTCCACCCATGCATCAGCTTCTCCAGCATGGCGATCGAGCCCTGGCCGTACGGCGATTTTCCGGCCACGTAAGAATACACGGGCAAGGCGCCGAACAGAGTCACAACCACCAGGATCATGGTCGCGAACGGCGTCAAAATGCCGGTCGCCTCGAACGCGATCGACGGCTGGTAGCCCAGCGTGCTGAAGTAATCGACGCCGGTCAAGCACATCACCCAGAGCCAAAAGCTCTGCGTATGGCCATGCGACTCCTGTGGATTTTCCTTGGGCGCCGACTGGTCGTGGTCCATGTGCAAAAAGCTACCCGTTGCCAGTGGATGGAGGTGAGAAGCTATTAGTATATGGCGGAAGGAATGCGGCTCGTAACAAATTCTGTGGCACGCCGGTGCAACGCGTGCATCTGCCAGGCTGTGGCAGATTCCCGTTCGTTGTGCGGACTAAAGTCCGCACTACCGAATGCCACAGCCAGATAGCTACACCCTGTTGCAACGCCGGTTTCTCCTTGAACGCGGCACGGACTGCGCCATAGGATGGCCTGCATGGAAGTACAATGCCCAAACTGCCAAATCCCGATTGCGTTGGCCGACGAACCCGCCGTCAGCGATGTCGCATGTGTCAGTTGCGGCTCCACGATTGAGATTGCCAATTATTCAACGATCGCCTGGTCGGGTCCGGCCAACAAGCGCATCGGCAAATTCGAAATCCTCGGCAAGATAGGCCACGGCGGGTTCGGCACGGTGTTCAAGGCGCGCGACACCGAGCTCGATCGTATCGTCGCCATCAAGGTCCCGCGGGCCGGCAACATCGGTCCGGGCCCCGAAGAGCTGGACCGCTTCTTGCGCGAAGCGCGGGCAGTCGCGCAACTGCGCCACCCATTGATCATCACCATCCACGAAGTCGGCGTCGACAACGAGGTCCCCTATCTCGTCTGCGACTATCTCGAAGGCGTCACGCTCGCCGATCAGTTGACCGCGCGCCGTCTCAGCTTTGTCAAATCGGCCGCTTTGATTACCGACATTGCCGATGCGCTGGAGTATGCCCATTCGCTCGGCGTTGTCCATCGCGACGTGAAGCCATCGAACATCATGCTCGTGCAACAGTGCACCGGCAGCGCAAGCAGCAATCCGACCGGACCCGTCGCCACCGCCGCCTCGTCAGGTTCGCCGTGGAAGCCGATGCTGCTTGACTTCGGCCTCGCCAAGCGCGACGCCGGCGAGATCACCATCACAACGGAAGGCGATGTCCTCGGCACTCCCGCCTACATGAGCCCCGAACAAGCGCGCGGCGAAGCCCATGAGGTCGATGGCCGAAGCGATGTCTATAGCCTGGGCGTCATCCTTTATCAACTGTTGACTGGGGAACTGCCGTTTCGCGGCAACCGGGCGATGCTTTTGCATCAGGTGTTGAACGATGAGCCGAAGGCGCCGATGAGCCTTAACGACAAGGTGCCGCGCGACCTGGAAACCATCGCTATGAAAGCGATGGCGAAGGAACCCGATCAGCGCTACGCCAGCGCCAAGGAATTGAGCGCCGACCTGCGCCGGTGGTTGGCGGGCGAGCCGATCCTCGCCAGGCCCGTCGGCACGCTCGAACGGACGTGGCGCTGGTGCCAGCGCAACCCGGCATTGGCAACGGCCAACATCGCGGTGCTCGCCGCCCTGGCGACTTTCGTGACCGCGTTTTTTGTCGTCAACGCCTCATTTCATCAAGAACAAATCGAGCGGAATAAGGCCGTTCAACTTGCTCGCGAAAAGCAAAAACTCGCCGACGATGAAAAAAAAACTACGCGACGAGGCCGATGCGCGCCGCGATGAAGCAGAGACCGTGGCCGTCCAGATCGGCTTCGACGCCTATCACGCGATGCTGGCGGAGAGGCCCGGATTGGGGTTCGTGGGCATGGCGCAAATCCTGCCCAAGGCGGTCGGGCTCAAGAAACCAGCGTTGGCTGATTCGATGCGTCGGCACCTCGCCGCCTGGGGCAACGAAATGAGCAAGAATCGTCTGCGCAGGATTATCGGCCATGACGATCGCGTCTGGTGCGTGGCCGTCAGCGCCGACGGCACAACCGCCTTGACGGCGAGCGGCAACTCGGCCCAGGCCTGGGACACCGCGACCGGCAAGCTCATCGGCTCGCCGCTTCGCCATGACGACATTGTCCGAGCCGTCGCACTCAGCACCGACGGCAAGACGGCAATTACCGGCGGCGCCGATCGTACGGCTCGCGTCTGGCGGACCGCCACTGGCATGCTCATCGGCTCGCCGGTCCAGCATCCGTATCTCGTCAACGCCGTCGCTTTGAGCGCCGACGGCAAAACGGCGCTGACCGGAAGCTTCGAGACCAGCGTGCGGACATGGGACACGGCGACCGGCCAGCAGACTGGACTTCCGCTCGAGCATCCGGAGGTCGTCCGCGATGTCGCATTAAGCGCCGACGGCAGCGTTGCTCTCACGGCAAGTCACCACGAGGCTCGAGCTTGGGATACGGCAACGGGCAAGCCGATCGGGCCGCCGCTACAGCATCAGGACATCGTCCGCGTCGTGGCCCTTAGCGCCGACGGCAAGACAGCGCTCACCGGCAGCGACGACAAAACGGCACGTGCATGGGACACCCGGACGGGAAAGCCGATTGGACCGCCTTTACAGCATCGTGGCCGCGTCGACGCAGTAGCCGTCGGCGCCGGCGGCAAGACCGCGATCACCGGCAGCGTCGACAAGACGGCGCGACTGTGGGACACCGCGACCGGCAGGCTCATCGGTCCGCCGCTTCACCATCAGAGTCGCATCAGTGCCGTCGCCTTGAGCGCCGACGGCAAAACGGCACTCACCGGAAGCTGGGACCAATCGGCTCGCATCTGGGACGCCGCTGCCGGAAAATCGATGGCACGCGCGCTCCCGCATCGGACGATCGTCGTCGCTGTTGCCTTGAGCGCCGACGGCAAGATCGCTGTGACGGGAAGCCTCGACAACATCGCTCGCCTTTGGGACACTTCGACCGGGATGCCGATCGGACCGCCGCTCCATCATCAAGACGCCATCGAGGGGGTCGCTCTGAGCGCCGACGGCCAAACGATCCCTCACCGGCAGCGACGACATGACGGCTCGATTCTGGGAGGCGTCGAGCGGCAAACCCCTCGGACCACCTTTCCACCACCAAGGCGCTGTCAAACGCGTCGCCCTTTCCGCCGACGCCACGCTGGCCCTCACCGGCAGCGCCGACAAGACGCCCGATTATGGAAAATCCCGCGCCCTCTTCGTGATGACCCAGAGCGCATCATGCTGTGGGCCCAAGTCGTCACCGGCATCGAAGCCGACGAGCACGCCAACCCGCGCATCCTCGACGCCGCCCAGTGGCAACAACGCCGTGCGCGGCTCGAAAAACTCGGCGGTCCGCCGGCGCTGGATTAGGGGAAGGTTTTCAACACACGGACGTTCTTCCCACACAGTCACAAAGACCACCGTGCGGCTCAGCCGCACGGTGGTCTCTGGTTTTTGTTGTGAACAATCCGGGCTATTGTCGGAATCGCTCGCTCTCTTCACTTCTTGCCACGTGTCGCGTCATCCCCAGCAAACCAAGCCCGGCTCGAAGGAGTTGCCGAGGTGGTCGTGGTGGGGCAGGACGCGGACGGTGTAGCCGTAGTGGCCGCTGGTGGTGCAGCGAATCTTGCCCTTGAACAGCCAGGTTTGTCCGTGGGACGAGCCGTTGGTGGACATGGCGACGGTGCTGGGTTGCGGAATCTCGCCAGCGTTGTCGATGATGCCGTGAAAGAGCTGGACTTCGACGTCGTCGGGGGCGAGGTTGCCGAGGTTGATGCGTGCTTCGACTTCGAACTCGGCGCCGACATGCATGGCATCTTTTCCGTCGGCCAGGACGTTCTCGATGCGGACCTGGCCCCATTCACGCTGTAGCTTGCGTCGCCAGGCGGAAAGATCGGCTGCCGATTTCAGGTTGTCGGTCGTCAACTGCGCATAACGGCGGGCGGAAGGAATGTAGCAGCGCTTGGTATAGTCTTCGACTTGCCGATGGGTATTGAAGACGGGGCAGCAGGTCTTGATCGACTGCTTCATGTAGTTGACCCAGCCGCGCGGCGTGCCGTCGGACGAGCGATTGTAGAACATGGGCACGATCTCCTGCTCCAACAGATCGTAGATGGCCCGGCTTTCAATGTCGTCCTGGTAGGTGCGATCATTGTCGGAGTATTCCTCGCCGGCGCCGATGGCCCAGCCGTTGTCGCCGTTGTAGCCCTCGCACCACCAGCCATCGAGGATGGAGAGATTGAGGCCGCCGTTGATACAGGCCTTCATGCCGCTGGTGCCAGACGCTTCGAAAGGCCGGCGCGGGTTGTTGAGCCAGATGTCGACGCCCTGGACCATGACGCGGGCGACGTTGATGTCGTAGTCTTCGATGAAGACCATGCGTCGGCGAAACTCCGGTCGGCGGCAGACGTGTACGATCTCGGCGATCAGTTCCTTGCCCCCATGGTCGCGCGGGTGCGCCTTGCCGGCGAAGATGATCTGCACGGGGCGATCCTTGTTGTTGAGGATGGCAGCCAGGCGTTCGATGTTGCGGAAGATGAGCGTGCCGCGCTTGTAGGTGGCGAAGCGGCGCGCGAAGCCGATCGTCAGCGCCTCGGGGTCGAGAACTTCGTCGGCGCGATTAATCTCCGACGGCGTGGCGCCGCGCCGCTCCAACTGCAAGCGCAGCCGCCCGCGCGCATAGACCACGAGCCGTTCCCGCCGGCGCTCGTGCGTGCGCCACAGCTCCGCGTTCGGAATGTTGTCCACCTTCTTCCAGACCGTGTGATCGGTCGGCCGCTGATCCCAATGTGCGCCGAGGTAGCGATCGTAAAGCGCGGAGAAGTCGCCGGCCATCCAGCTCCGGGTGTGCACACCGTTGGTGATCGATGTGATCGGAATCTCCGCTTCCGGCAGGTTGGGCCAAATGGCTTTCCACATATGGCGCGAGACCTTGCCATGCAGTGCGCTGACGCCATTGGAAATATTCGACAAACGCAGCGCAAGCACCGTCATGCAGAACGGCTCGTTGAAGTCGCGCGGGTTCTGCCGACCCAGGCCAAGGAAGTCATTCCAGTCGATATGCAGATGCGGCAGATAGCCGGCGAAGTAATGCTGGATGAGCTGCGGGGCAAAGACATCGTTGCCCGCGGGGACTGGCGTGTGCGTCGTGAAGCAGGTGCCGGCCGAGACGGCTTCGCGCGCTGCCGCGAAGTCGAGTTTGTGCTCTTCCATCATCACCCGGATGCGCTCCAGACCGCAGAACGCCGAATGTCCTTCGTTCATGTGGCAGACGGCCGGTTCCTTGCCCATGGCGCGCAGCGCCCGCATGCCGCCGATGCCCAAGACCATTTCCTGCCGGATGCGCATGTCGTGGTCGCCGCCGTATAGCCGCGACGTGATCTGTCGATCCTCGGCCGAGTTCTGCGGGATGTTGGTGTCGAGCAGATAAAGCGGGATGCGGCCCACGTCGATCTTCCAAACGCGAATCGCAACGTCTCGGCCGGGCAACGGCACGCTCACGACCAGCGGCGTGCCATCGGCGCCGGGCTGTGAGATCAGCGGAAGGTTGAAGAAATCGTTCTCCGGATAGCGTTCTTGCTGCCAACCATCGACGTTGAGGTATTGGCGGAAATAGCCTTCGCGATACATCAGCCCCACGCCGACCAGCGGGAGACCGAGGTCGGAGGCCGATTTGAGATGGTCGCCGGCCAACAGACCCAGACCACCCGAGTAGATCGGCACGCTCTCGTGCAGGCCGAACTCCGCGGAGAAGTACGCGATGCGATGCTGCCGAACCGCTGCCTCCGCATCGTTGGCCTTCTTGAGGTAGGTGTCGTGAAACCACGTCGCCGACGTCAGATAGCGGTGCTGCGCCTCGAACACGCGGGCCAAGTGCGCCATATAGCCTTCGTCGTCCTTGAGTTGCTCGAGCCTTTCCTGGCCGACCGTCGCCAACAAACGAACCGGGCTATGTTCGGCTTTCTCGAATAGCTTTTCGTCGATGCGGCGAAACAGCGCGATGGCATCGTGATTCCAGCACCACCACAAGTTATAGGTCAGTTCTTGAAGCCCTTGCATTTCTTTGGGAAGATTAGGAAGGACGGTGAACGTTCGAAAGTTGCGCGTCGCCATGAGACTTCTTCCTCGGCTCGATCGGAAAATCCCTTGCAGGTTAAGATATCTTGCTCGCACTGATTGGCAATCACTCGACGGCACGCAAGACCGGCGTCCGCTTCCGCCGCTGGGTTCTGCGTCTCCAGCCCCGAGTGCACGCGAGGGGACATCGGCGGACCTTCTAGCGAATTCGGCTCCGCCAATGAGCGCTAGCCGACGTAGCATCAGAGACGAATCGACTCAGCACGGCGTGTGCGTGTGGTCGATCAGCGAGCCGGGCCGGACCCGTCGAAGCAGCGATGCATCTTTGAATAGTTCCTATGCTCCGCTCCGACGCCTCAAACTCGCCTGAGCGGTGCGTGCGATTCGCGTCCACCGAATGAGCGATTCCGTCCCGCCATGTGTTTTCCAGCATCCAAGCAACGCCACGGATCGGCGGCACAGAATATGCAAGACATCTGGCGGAACCGAGAGCCACCGCGGCTTCTGGCCCGTGCCAAGGAGCGATTATGTTCCGAGACCGCATCGACGCTGCACACATGTTGGCGGCATTGCTCAAGAAACGAAAACTGCACGATCCGCTCGTGTTGGCCATCCCGCGCGGCGGCGTCGTCACCGGCGCCGTGCTCGCCGACGAACTCGGCGCCGAACTCGACATCGTCTTGTCCCGCAAGCTGCGCGCCCCCGATCAGCCGGAGTTCGCCATCGGCGCCATCTCCGAAGACGGCCATGTCTTCCTCAATCCGCATGTCGCGACGCCTTACGAAGTCACAAAAGAGCTCCTCGAGCAAGAGCGCCGTTACCAACTCGCCGAGATCACCCGGCGCAAGAAGTTGTTCCGCTCGGCTCGACCCCAGGCATCGATCGAAGGCCGATCGGTCATCGTTACCGACGACGGCATTGCCACCGGTTCGACGATGATGGCCGCCCTGCAGATCATCAACACGCAAAAACCGCGCGACGTCGTCGTGGCCGCCCCCGTCGCGCCGCCGGACCGCCTGGCGGAACTGCGCCCATGGTGCGACGACATCGTCTGCCTGCACACCCCCGAAGTGTTCTGGGCGATCGGCGAGTTTTATGACGACTTTCGTCAGGTCGAAGACGATGAAGTGATCGCGCTGCTACGGCCCTTCGCGAAACCCACGGCGCGGCGCGCCACGCCCGCCACTCGCAGCGAAAGGAAAGCCTGACCAAGAGCGATTCGCTCCGCATGGCGCGGTGGCCCGCGTACGTCAGGCCTGCCAGCCTGACCTTTCGCAATCACCTCAGTCGCCGGGTCGCCTCAATCGCCTGGCGAAGGACGGCATCAACGGCGTTCACACGAAGAAAACAATTGATAGTAGTACGGGGAACACGGGGCCAACGCGGAGTGGAAGACTGACTTTGATCTGAATCCTGGGTTCCCCAAGTCGCTCATTCCTCCTGATGCTTTCCCGTATCCCCCCGTACTACTATCCGCCAACTTCTTCGCGGCCGGCGAAGAAAGTCAAAAACCAATCACGGAACCACGAACAGGCGAAATAACGAAAAACACAAATGCCAGGTACGGCGTTTCGTGGTTTCGTGATCTGCATTTGTGAACTCGTAGAGTCGTGGTTGCGGCTATGCCGCGCTAGGCTCCCCGTGGTTCAACTTGGTGCAGGCCAAAATCAGGAGGCACACCCAGAGCCGGGCATTTTTTTTTCAACCGCATTGCACGCCGTGATGCATCGCTCGATACTAACGATAGCGCCGTTGCCAGCATCGCCCGAAAAACGGTCCGCGTCGCCGTTGTTTTGCCCCGCGGTATTCATGAATACATGGCCTGGTCAAGAAAAAAAATGATAATTCCTTGACACCATGGCTCACCCCGGTTCCAATACACCGTAATAAGCCAACCGGCGCGGTGATAGGTCAACCGGCGCACCGAAATATCTCAACCGGCGCCGTCATAGGCTAACCGGCGCCGGTTGAGCTACTCACCAGTTCGGCCAAGGAGATCGACTATGTTCGTGCCAGTTCCGCCAGCAACAGATCAGGACACCACCAAGCACGCGAAAGATGCGCGGGGCCCTAGTGCTCTGTCACATCTCGAATGAGGGGTAGAGCCGCTTGAGCTTGATGCGGGCATTGGCGGTGGTGAATCGCCAATTGATGCGCGTGCAAGCTTCGTTGCGGCTCTGCTCCCAGACGGCCATTT
>VGZI01000004.1 GCA_016872605.1 Planctomycetota bacterium | reverse complement strand
GTATGACTAAAGTATAACTATGCTAGACTTTGCTGTCCACTTTTTCCTGCTTTTTTTGCAAAATATTTGAACTACGAGGAGCGGTCGTCGGCTGGAGTCTCGTTGGGTGCGTGAATCGCACCCCACAGCCAAGCACAGAGCATGCGGAAGAACGAGTTGTTTAGACGGAGAGCGCCCAATGGAACGCAATCAATGTGCGGCAAGGCTTAGGACTGCGGGAACACCCCTCAACCGAGCAGAGCGCAGAACCAGACGCGCGGGATGCCGTGCAGACTTGTCTTGAATTTGCGTTTCACTTTGCCGCGAAAGATGTCGAGCGTCTTCGGCGAGATGCCGAGGTCCTTGGCAATTTCGGCTTGGGTCATGCCCATGGCGATGCGCTCGGCGGTTTCACGTTCGCGCGGCGTCAGGCTGTCCACCATCTTGCGTGCCTCGGCGGGATCCATTCCGAACACGTTGTCGTAGGTCGATTTTTTCTTCGCCATGGTTGTGTCCCTCACGAGCCCGTCGGGCATTAGGATTTTTTTCTATCGGAGTATTTTACTATGCCGCCTTGCGACGTTCCACGTATTTTGTGCTGTTAATCCGAGGGTGCTCGCAATGGTCGCGTCAGTGAACCTGGTACGCGGCGCCGAACGAATGCCGACGGGGTGCATGTCCGCACGGCCTACAGATCGCAAGGAAAAGCTGATAGAATTGATTGAGGCGTTGGATCAATGCCCGAGAACTTGGGCGCGAGGTGCTGTTCAAGGCCTTGATGATGATGAATCCACTTCCGACTTCCCGACGCGAGTTCCTGCGCAACGCCGGCGGCGGCTTCGGCATCATCGCCCTGGCCGCCATGCTTGCCGAAGACAACTTGCTCGCCCAGTCGGGGCCGACCAATCCGCTCGCGCCGCGCCAGCCGCATCATGCGCCGGCGGCTCGGCGCGTGATCTTTCTGTTCATGTCGGGCGGGCCAAGCCATCTGGAACTCTTCGACCCCAAACCCGATTTACAGCGGCTTCACGGCCAGCCCTTGCCCGAATCGTTCGGTTCCGTCGCCACGCGCCGCAACGTCGAACGTAATCGACTGCTCGGCACGCGTCGAACCTTCCGCAAGCACGGGCAGGCCGGCATCGATGTCTCGGATCTCCTGCCCAACCTCGCACATTGTGTCGACGACCTATGCCTGCTGCGCGGCTGCCGTGGAACCAGCGTCACCCATCCGGAATCGGTTTATCTCGTGAACACCGGCTCGATCTTAATGGGCCGGCCGAGCATGGGCGCCTGGGTCACGTATGGCCTGGGGACCGAGAGCCAAAACATGCCCGCATTCGTCGTGATGCCCGACCCGCGCGGCTGGGTCAAAGGGGGCGCTCCCGCCTGGGGCAATGGGTTCCTGCCTTCAACGTATCAAGGAACCGTCCTCTCCGGCGGCGCCGCTCCGATTCGCTACCTGAACCCGCCTGCCGGCGTCACCCAGACGCAACAACGCCGAACGCTTGATTTCGTCAATCGGCTTAACCAGGAGCACTTGCGCACCCGGGCCGACGACACGGAACTCGCCGCCCGCATCAACGCCTATGAACTTGCTTTCCGCATGCAGACGCACGCGCCCGATGTCGTGGACATCGCACGCGAATCCCAAGCCACGCGCCGGCTGTACGGCCTCGATCGTCCCGACACCGCCGAGTTCGGCCTGCGCTGCCTGCTGGCTCGCCGCATGGTCGAGCACGGCGTCCGCTTCGTCCAAGTTTACTGCGGCGACACCAACGGCTGGGACGGACATACCGATGTCGACGGAAACCACGCTCGCCTGTGCGCGTCGAGCGACTTACCCATCGCCGGCCTGCTGCGCGATCTTAAGTCACGCGGTTTGCTCGACTCCACGCTCGTAGTCTGGGGCGGCGAGTTCGGACGAACTCCCATGACCGAAGGCACGACCGGACGCGATCACAATCCGCATGGGTTCACCATGTGGCTCGCCGGCGGCGGCGTCAAAGGCGGACAGACCATCGGTAGCACTGACGCCGTCGGCCTTCGTGCCCAGGATGACATCACCGACGTTCATGACATCCATGCCACCATCCTGCATCTCTTGGGGCTCGACCACGAGCGCCTCACCTTCCGCTTCAATGGCCGCGACGAACGCCTAACCGAGAACAGCGGCGAAGTAATCGACCGCGTCCTTGCGTAGTTCAGGTCCGGCGAGCGAGCCCCTCCGACACGACCTCAAGGTGGCCCACCAAGCTTGCCGATGACACTCCGAAGGTCCAACATCGTTCTCGGTGCGCGCCGGCGCGAACGCACATCATTTGTGCCGGTTCACGGGCAAGCGTGGCAAGCCATGAACACTGGGCAACACCGATCATCCTGGCAATTGCGCGGCGCGGCACTTCTGCTAACGCTGCCGATGCTTGCGTTCGCGCCGGGCTGCGCCAAAGATCGCGCCAGCGTCGAAAAAAATCTGATGGCCCAGCAATCTGCGTTAAGCCGGCAAGACGTCGCCGATCGCTATCGTGTCGGCTGTCCGGACCTCCTTGAAGTCACCATACCGAATCGCCCCGAGCTTTCCGGAAAGCAAAAAATCGGACCCGATGGACGGATTGACCTCAGCGACTACGGCAAGTTGCGCATCGAAGGCCGTACAGTTCCCGAAATCGTCACGCTGCTAGCCCAGGAAACTGGCGCAAGCGCGGAGACCATCAACGTCCGCGTCGTCGAATATCGCAGCCAGCATCTGCTCCTCTTCGGCGAAGTCATCGGCTGGCAACGCTGCGTCCCGTATCGCGGCCAGGAAACGGTGCTCGAGTTGTTGCAGCGCGTCGGCGGCATCACCCCCGGCGCCGAGCCTGCCGATGTCTACGTCGTACGCCCTCACATCGGCGAGAACAAACGTCCGCAAGCCTTCCGCGTCGATCTGCGCGCCATCGTCCTGAAGCACGATCATCGAACCAACATTCGCTTGCTCCCGTTCGATCAAATCTACGTCGGCGAAACTCGGCAAGCTCAAATCGAGAAGGCCATTCCCCCCTGGCTGCGCGGCGCCTATCGAATGCTCTGGAACGCGGAGCAACCGCCGCAAGTGCTTGGCGTCCGAGGTCAGTGAATTGGCGCCCGGAAAAGAGCGTCCGCCGGCGATGCAAGACGTGTGTCCACTTGCCGCGGAATTTTGACCTTTGGAGTATTCAGATTCTCGCTAGCGACGCACACGATCAGGGCACATTGTCGACCATGAAAATCTGAGGTTGTCTGAAGGATATTCATGGTGGATCCTGCCGGCATGATCGAACGAGACACAGACACGCTCATCGTGCGTGCCGTACTCAATCGCTGCGTCGTGGTCGCTTTGGTGGGGCCTCGCCGGTGCACTAGGCAACGATGGCCCGCGCGATTGTGTCGGCCGATTCCCTCAACTACTTCGACTTCGAATACCCGGCCGGCTTGGCCCGTTTGACCGAGTCGGAAATGGCGCTGCGCCCCTTGAAAGCGTGGTGCCCCGCTGGACGGCTCTCGGGTGCTTTCCCACGGTATTTCCGCAAGCGCACTCACTGCAGTTAGGCTTTCCAGCCTGACGCAGAGTACCAAAGTTCGTCAAAACGCGTCAGGCTGGAAAGCCTAACCTGCGAACTAGCGCTGTCGTACTAATCCGCGACAGCGCCGCCATCGGTCGCGGGGGGTGGCGGCGGAGGTTCGGGCGGCAAGCTGAACTCCACCTGGACGTGCACCAGGTCGTTCGGCGTCACCTCCAGATGGACGATATCGCCCGAGCGATTGGCGTCGACCAGGAATTGACCGCTCGTCGTCAGCACGGTTGCGCGCTGCGGATCACGCACGCAGCGAAACTCGGCGAGTCCGCTGTAGTTGGCGCATTCCATGAGGCGCGCGGTGATCGCGTCGGCAACGCCGTCTGACTGCCCCTCGCTGGCGCCCGTCCTCGCAGAACGCGGATGCATGGACTCATCCAGCGTTCCGGGCGTCATGCGCGTCAACAGCAGATTCGGAGCGTCGATGTGGAATAGCCAGCCCGACGCGCCGATGTGCGGCGGCCCCTTGGTCGTCGGCACGACGGCGAGCGGCGACGTGTATCCCCAGGCCGTCTGCATCGGCACCGGACGATCCATCGCTACCGCCATCTCGAACACGCTCGTCCTTTCTCCCTCGGGCATCAAGATGATATCGACCATGCGACCGCCGAGCCGTTGGTGGAACGGCAACCCGCCGGTCAGGATGGTCGTGGACAGCGGCGGCGTGCGAATGTCGAGGTAATCGGGCGACTGCGGGCGCGGGTGGTTGGAGATGTAACCCATACCGTTGAAGCCACGAACGAACGTTGCCCGTTCATCACGCCATGCGAAACGTGAGCCAAAGTAGGCGTGCCAACCGTAGCCGGCGCAAGGCTGTTGCGGAGTCAGCTCGATGCGGATTTCAAGGAGCGGTCGGCCGAGCCAAAGCCGGAGTCGCTGTCGATAGCTGGCAAAGGGCTGGCCCTGCTCGCCGACGATGACGCCGCTGGAAACAATCTCCGCGAGAGCCGGGCCCGTTTCGGTAACCGTGATCTCTTTGGCGACCATCTTGCTGCCGGGATTGAAGATGAGCTGTTGGCCGAGACGGTTGACCTTGGTCTTGTGGTCGCGAATGGCCTTGATGCCGCCGGTGTTTGCATCGACCTCCACTTCAAAGTGATCGTTGCGAATCATCCGCGCTTGCTGGTCGCCCAGACGCATCTTGACGACCATGGGCGGCGTGCCGGGCGGACCTTCGCGCGGCAGCCAGGCGAAGCCGAGCGCGGGAATTTCGATCACAGTGCGCAACTTGCCGTTGTCGAGTTGACAGGCTTTGACGATGCCCTCGATCGGCAGCGGATGCCTGCCGCCTTCCAGTTCCAGGGCCGCTCGCCGCGCGAAACCACAGGGATTGAGGATGAGATAACCCGGCTGGTTCGGCTCGGCGCGGGCTTGCAGCCGATCCGCCAAAGCCGTCGTGACGCGGCGTTCGATGCCATCCAACTCCGTGGGGATGGCGTAGGTCGACTCCACCCGCCGTTCAACGGTGCGCAGTTCGTCGCCGATATCGAGCGTGTCGCGACCGCCGGCAAGCGAACGATGCAATGCCGCATACGTCCAGCACGCGTCGATGCGGCGGCGCGTACGCAGATGCCTGGGGAACGCGCTGACCGGTTCCTCGTTCTTGGCCTCGATGCGCTCGCTCAAGTAGTCGAAATGAAAATCGTCCGCTGTCGTCATCGATGGATACTCGCCGGCGGTGACGGCCGAGAGATACTGCGAGAACGTCGTCCATTGGCCGAGCACCGGGCCGAGGCGAGCCAACTCCATGAGATCGCGATGCCAGATGGAAGTCGGCTTGTCGCGATGCATGATAAAGATCGTTGCCACGTGATCTTCACGCGTCGTCTTGAACCAAAGATGCCCGAGGTTGAAAAAGGTCTCGACGCTGTCGGCAAAGCGCGGTTGCCGAGCAAAAGTGTCAATCACCTTGCCGTCGGGCGAGGGCCAACTGACCACGACGTTGGAATAGTTCGGCAATCCGGAGTATTCATCGAACACCAGGAACAGCGCCTTCGTGATGCCGTTGGAGCTTAGAAAAAGCGGCAAGTGCGGATGATAGCCGAAGCGCCGGCGAGCAAAGACGTGGATTTCGGCGCCGAGCAGGTCCTTGGCGCGATCGAGTCCGTAGCGCAGGTTCCAGAGCTGCGAATCGATGGGCAGCACGCAATCCTCGCGTTCGAGGTAGTCGCCGCCGCAGACCTCGGCGATGCCATTCTGGACGGCGGTCTGGAGCTGAGCGAAACGATTGGGCGCGTGCTCGGCAAGCTTCTCGAGGGTGGCGGTCGGGGCGATGAAGTTTATCGGAATGCCGAGGTCGAGTGCGGCAGGCCAACCATGCGCCATGGTGGCTTCGTCCAGGAAGCTGGCGCCGAGCAGATGAATGGCGACGGGGTAAAGCACTTCGCGCGCAGTCAGCAGCTTGGATGCTGCCGACTGGAGGCACTCGATTGGCGATGTCGGCGCAGGCGGCGGACTCGAAGCTGGTTCTGCGTCGCTCGGCGCCGTCGCGCCTTCTGTTTGCGGCGGGACGTTCGGATCGGACGAACTTGTCGCGTCCACGGCCGGCGGTGGCGATGGCGCCGAGTTCGGCAACGGGAATCCAGCCAACAACGCGACAGCCGCCTGGATGTCATTCCAGAAGGCCGCGACGTCGAGAAGGTTCTCGTGCTCCATCGCCTCGCTCAAGCTCGCCAGGAGCAGATGGCCCCAGCCGATTCCGAAGAACGGCCCCAGCGACTCCGGCGCTAACGCCAATCCCGGCTTCCAGCCGACGTCCGGCGCCCCGGCGGCGCTCAAGGCAGCGTGCAGGTTGGCCAACGTGTGCGTCCGATCCGGCGTCGCCTTGAACACCAGCGAACCGGCCTGCTTGACGCGCTCTTCCCAGTTGTCGGGCAAGTACGTCGGCGGCGTCTCCGGCAACGCGTAGATCACGCCGCTCTTGGGCGTTTCGTGATCGTACGTCGTGTCGCAACGCGGGGCGGCGGCCGCGTTCCACAACAGCGCCGGATGCCAAAGGGCCGTGAACGCGTTCAGCCAGCTTGCCATGTCTTCATCCGACATCGTCATCGGATACTGGGCGGGGTAGCGATAGGGACTGAGCAAAATGAGTTCGTGGTTCATGGTGTGACTTTTTGACCGATGGCTGGTGCGCCCATTCTGGGCGAGGCTATCGCAGGTTGCGGTTTCCTTGAGGATTCGGTACAATAATATTCTACGCTGCTCAGGGAGTGAGATCGAGATAGCGAAGGATCGAATCATGTCGCGAAAGACAAAAGTCGTCGATCGTCCACTCACCGACCGCATCGCCAAAGCACGCAATGAAGGCCGCACCCAGCAAGCCCTAGAACTGACGCGCCAGCTCGCCAAAATCGAGCCGACCGATGAAAATCGCGAATTACTGCGGCGCGTGACGCTGGAGCGCGGCGAGCAGCTCCAGGCACAGGGGCATTTGCGCGAAGCCGCTACCGTATTCCAGAATGCGCTCGCGCTCGGTGGCTCCAGCGAATTCCTCGCAACGGCGGCGCAGAAGCTGGCGGCGTGCGGAGGGATAACGCCGGCATTGCAAGCGACGCAGCAACTCGCCGACCCATTGTCTCGCCAAAAGATTCTTCAGCACGCCATCGACGCTGCTGTCGTTCAGGGGCCGAAAGGCAGGGAACTTCTGCCTCCGGAACATCATTCCGGCTTCGATCTCATCATCTTGGCGTTCGGCCATTACGCGGCGCAGCGCGATGAAGAGGCGCGCGCCGCCCTTCAAGGCATCGGCTTGCAGTCGCCGTACCTGGAATGGAAAGTGTTGTTGCGCGGGCTCTTGGCGTACCAGGCCAACGACGATGCGCGGGCGCTGGAGAATTGGAGCCGTCTCGATTCGGACCGCATGCCCAGCCGGCTGTGCGCGCCGCTGCGTGCGGGAATCGATCCGTCTTTCATGGCGGCGCAGCCGGCGGAAACGCAAGCGGCACTGCGAAGCAAGCTCATGCGGCAACAAAGCGTTTTCGCCGCAGCGCATTTGGATGCCCTGAAGGACTTGTTGTCGCAGGAAGACCTGGGCGCCGCGTTTCGCAAGGCGGAGACGGCCGTCATGCTTTTGCGCGCCGATTGTCCTGACGCCGTGGTTCGTCTCGCGCACTGCTTCTACTGGGCCATCATCGATCACGGGCAGCCCGATGATGTCGCACGCTACCGTCGCTTGTTCGGCGCACCGGCCGATGATCCCGAGTTGCTGCGGCTTGAGGCTCTTGCGTTGGAATCGCACGGCATGTGGCCCGAGGCGCATGGCATCTGGCAGCTCTACATCAAGCACATCGCGCAAAACCCACTCGCCTGGCCCGGTGACACGGGCACACGCGCCCAGGCGCTGATCTGGTCGCACATGGCCGAGAACGCGGCGTTTCGCCGTCATGAGCGAAAGCACTCGGGCAATCCGTTTTTCGATCTCTTCGCTTCTTTTCCGCCGCCGCTTAAGCCCGATGCCAAAACGTGTCTGGAAAACGCAATAAAGCTCGCGCCGGACCGCCTCGAGGCGCACCTCGCGCTGTTTACGCTCTACCGTGCGCAAAACCAGACGGCCAAGGCCAAGAAAGTGGGCCGACGCTTGTTGAAGAGTTTTCCCGAGCACGCCGAAACAATGGGCGCCCTGGCCGAACTCTTCATGGACACTCGGGCTTACAAGTCGGCCCAGGAGTTCTTTGCCAAGGCCTTGCAAGCGAATCCGCTCGATCCGTCCTATCGCCGTGGCTTAGCTCATGCGACACAGTTTTACGCCATGTCGTTAGCCGACGACGGCAAGTTCGACAAAGCCCGGATTCAATTTGAGAAAGCGCTGCAACTCTGTGAGGGGCCGAGAACCTCTTTGTTGTGCCGTTGGGCGGTCGCGGAGATGAAAGCCAACAATCCCAACCGAGTCGCCGAACTTCTCACTCAGGCCAACGCCGAGCCCGATCGGCGCTTGGCCGTCCGCTACGCGCTCGTCGGCGAAGGGGTCCGCGCCGGCCTGCCCACCGCGGACAAGAAGCGACTCGCCCAAGATCTCAAAGACGCCCTGGCGCAGAACCCAACGCCGGCCGAAATCCTCGTCCTCCTCGAGATCGCTGCCGACCAACGCGTCACGCATGAAGAATCGTTCGTTGGCCAAAGAAGCCATGAGAAGGCCGTGCTCAAATTCGTCGAAAAGCTCCGATTTGGCGACTTTGCTGAAAACGATCTCGCACGGCTCTGCGCCAATCTGCAAACGATGAGAGCTCGCAAGGTGTGGTTGCAGTGTCTCAATCACGGCCGGCGGAAATATCTCAAGAACCCTATCTTCCGTTTGTCGTTCGCCGACTACTATTTGCTTGAAGAATCGCGCTATCCCCGCACCGATTTGGCACGCGAGCATCTCGATGACGCCCGGCGAATTGTGCAGGAAATGCCGCGCGGCGAGCGGCAGAATGCGCTCCTGGAAGAGATCAAGAAACGCGAGGAGGTCCTGGCGACCCTTAGTCGCCGCGGGTCTCCCTTGAACGACTTCTTCGGCGATTTTGACGGCGACGACGATGAGTTCTTCGACGATGATGAGTTTTTCTGACGGGTCCCAGAGCCTGAATCGCAAGCGTACCATACGGCGCCTTTGCTGGCGCTTCGGCTCGGATGGTCACTGCGGGTTCGGCGGCCGAAACATCGTGGCGTCGTGGCGCCGGATGAGCATGCCGCCCGTGCCGTCGAGTCGCGGCGACATGGTGTAGACACCGAAACGGCCCGTGTTGATCTCGGTGAGATAGAGGGCCGTATTGCCGGAGATCGGCGTGCCCGTTGTCATCATGAAGTGAACGTTTTGCTTGGGGGGAATGTTGAACTCCTTGACGAGATCAACCTCGGCCCAGCCAACGGTCTTGCCTAGATTGCGATCGACGAGAGTGCCGAGCAGCTTGCCCGCGCGGTAATCGAGAAGCCAAATGCAATCGGAGGTGACATTCTGTCCGAGAGCGATTGGGCCGGTGGCCATGATGTAGTCCTCATGGCGGTCGTTGCCCGCCCAGGCCGTTTGGGAGGTGGGCCGAAGGTAGACGGTTCCGCCGATGCCGATCGCCAGGCCGAGCCCGAGCCAAAAAACGCGTCCCATGTCCTTCATGGCGCACGATCCTCCGTGGTTAAGACTGCCGCGGCAGTATAACGAAGACGCAAATGGAAACAACCCGGGTTGTATTGCATGCAGGAGGTGTTCTACAACCCGGGGCGTAGCGTAGACTCTGGTCCACGGCGCCTGGGGAAACCGAGTGGACTGAAGTCCACGCTACGATCTTGAAGCCGCTACACAGCCGCGCCTCGTGGAGGCGGGTGAACTACTGCTTTGGCTTCCATGGATTGATGGATGCAGGGTGCGTGAAACGCACCGGTCCGCTCATCGGTGCGTTGCACGCACCCTACGTCTATCCATCAACGGATCGTAGACGGTGCACTACTCTCAACGAAAGGAGTCGTCATGCAGCGTCACGGATGTCGATTGGCCCTGGTTCTCGCCGCTACCCTGGCTTTTGTCTTTGCCCAGGGATGCGATTCTTCCAAGCTCCCCAAACTTGCCGTAACCTCGCAGACCGAATTCCTCTTTTGCCATTGGAACGTCGAGAATTTCTTCGACGACAAGGCCGACGGACGCACCGGGCCTGGCGATCGCGAGTATGATGCGCTCTACCCCGATCGACCCGACTTGCTCCAGCTCAAGCTTGCCAAGTTGACCGAAGCCATTCTCAAGATGAACGGCGGCAAGGGCCCGGACATCCTCGCCCTCGTTGAAGTGGAAAGCGTTCGCGCTGCCGAGCTTCTGCGACAGGCTTTGAACGCCAAGCTCTCCGACAAAAAGCTGCACTACGAAAATCTACTCATGCAGGAAGTGAGTGTCGGCCGGCATATCGCCCCGGCCATCCTGACACGGCTGCCCGTCGTCAAGGACCGCACGCGCCTGATCGACCGTGTGCGTCGCATTCTCGTCGGCCATATCAAGCTCAACGATCACGAACTCGTCGTCATCGCCTCGCATTGGACGTCTCGGCTCCAAGAAAGCGGAGTGAAGGGTCGCGCCGACTACGCCGACAAGATCTACGGCGCGGTCAACGCCATTTATCGCACCAATCCGGCAGCCGACGTTCTCATCAGCGGCGACTTCAATGATGACCCATCCGACGTCAGCGTGGTCGAGCATCTCAATGCCATCGGCGACGCCAATGCGGTGCGCAACAGCAACCCGCTCAAGCTGCTCAACACCTTCGCGGGCAAGGATGCCAACGAATCCGGCACGCATTACTACAAGCAATGGCACATCTTCGATCAGATCGTGGTCTCGCCCGGCTTGCTCGACAGCAAAGGCTGGAGCTGCGATCCGAAGTCGGCGGCCGTCTTCAACGAGCTCTACCGCCCCAAGGACAAGAACCGACGCCCCTGGCGGTTCGGCGGCGCCAACGAGAAAAACGAACGCGGCTACAGCGATCACTTCCCGGTGACGATCCGGCTGCGCCTCGAAGCGAAATAGCTTCGAGAGACACGGATGGGTACATCACCGGATGTGACATGCGGAAACCGTGCGTTTGCCAACTCGGTCTGATTCATGAAGAAACGAAACGCAGAGTGCGCGGAGAACGCGGAGTGTACCAACGGATAACTCTCCGCGTTCTCTGCGCACTCTGCGTTAAAGATACCTTACTCGAGGGCGGCTTTCAGGGCGTCCATGTCAAAGCGGGCAAGACGCAGCACGATCACTTGGTTCTGCGCGCCGCCGACGGCGAGGTGTCGGCCATCTGGCGAGTAAGCAGCGCTGTGGCCCGGCGTGCGCAGCGCATTGATCGTCTGCTGCGGCTTTAGCGTCTGCGCGTCCCACAGCGTGATCGTTGGATCGACGCCGACCGCGGCGAAAGATCTGCCATGCGGTGCGAAGACAATCTGATTCACCTGATGCGGCTGGACGTGGGCCTTGACGCCGCTCTTCTCGGTCAGCATCTTGCCATCCCAGGTGAGGACGCGAAGGAAGCCCATGTTGCCGGCGGCGACCAGCATGGTGCCGTTGGGCTGAAACGCCAGCGATCGCACCGTCGGGAGCTTTGCGTCGATGGAACCGGCGCTGGTGGGACCTGGGCGGGAGGCAGCCCAGTGGATCCTATTGCTGTCGCCGCACCAAAACAGATGCTGTCCGCTTGGCGAAAAAGTGAGCGCGGTGACGTAACCCACTTGGCTGTCGTGTATGCTGAACTCGCCTCCCGTCTGCGCATCCCAGATGCGGATGGTGCCGTCGCGGCCGGCCGAGGCGATCACCGAGCTATCGGGATGGAAGGCGACGCGCGACACCGGGCTTTTGTGCCGATCGAATGTCGTGAGCCGCGCTCGACTCACGGTATCCAGAACGCGCACCGTGCCGTCTTCGCTGGCGCTGGCGAGCCGCCGGCCGTCCGGCGAGACGGCAACGTGATTCACTCGGCCGTTGTGTCCCGGCGGGCGCATCGGCGTGGGGGCGGCGAGCAAATCAAAGAAGCGCAAGCCATTGTCCTCGGCCGCCACAAGCCATCGGCCATTCGGACTGATCACCGTGGAGGCGACGGGCTTGATCATGCCGGCCTTGACGAAGCCGTACATGCCCACCACCTCGCGGGGGAAGTCCGCGGGCAGAGGGGGGCCGAACTTGCTTCGATCCAGGCCGTCGAAGGGCGTCGGCATCCGCCAGAGCAATTCGTCGATCTGCCTAGCCTGGCCATTGGCTGCGCCGGCGCGATTCCGAAGTAATTCGGTGCGAGCTTCATCCCATGTTGCCCGGTTCTGCAGCGCGCGGCGCACGGCTTGTTTCCACGTCGGTTCGTCGGCTCGGGGCTTCGGAGGCGGATCGGGATCGAGCATGCTGGCGTCGCTGCGGTTGGCTCGATGGATCAGGACGGCCATCACCGTGACGACGATCAGCGCTGCCAATCCACTCAAGGACGCCAAGCCCAGCGCGACCATCGGCCCGACGCCGCGAGGATCTTCTTTCGTCGCGGATTTGTGGGCTACGGGACTGATTTCTTCCGTCGTATCGGCTGCGCCGGCCCGCTCGGAATTCGGGGGCGGCGGGGGGAGCTCCGGCACAGGCTCCAGCTTATCGTCGAGCGTGCCCGCGGCCAGCTTCTGAAGTATGTCTTGCAACTCGTTGGCCAATTCGATCGGCGTCTGGTAACGATCTTCCGGATGCTTGGCGAGCAGGCGAAGCAGAATTTCTTCGACGGGCTTGGGCACGTGCATCATGTTGGCAGTGATGTTCGCGTCAGGATGCTCGCGCCGCCAAGTCGTCAGCCGTTCGCGGCGAATCGGATCGACCGCGGGAACGGCATCGAGCTGGTGCTGCAAGAGCTTTTCCGTCAACGTGCCGTACGGGAACGGCGGCTGGCCGGTGAGCAGGAAGTAAAACGTGCAACCCAGACTATACAAGTCGGCTCGGACATCACTGGCGTGGGAATCACGCGCCTGTTCCGGCGCGATGTACTCCGGAGTCCCCAGCACCGAGCCGAGCTGAGTGAGGTGGGTCGACGCCTCGCCGGTGATCGGATCGGTGCAGCGAGCCAATCCCATGTCGAGAATCTTGACGACGCCCCACGGGTAAAGCTCGGCCAGCTCGGCGCGCGGAATCAGGCTACTGCTTCGATGCAGGTCCGCTTTGCTCATGCCCGAATCACCGGGCGTCGTTTTCGGCGGCAAGTTGAGGGGCCGCTGAATGAGTCCGCTGGATCGGCGTCGCTCGCTGGGAATCCCCTTGGCGACCAGCAGATTCGCCGGCTTGATGTCGCGATGGACCATGCCGCGCTCGAAGGCGTGCTGGAGTCCGAGCGCCGCTTGCCGAATGTACTCACACGCCTGGTTGATGGGAAGCGGGCCGTTGTCGCGCACGTACTTGGCCAAGTCGACGCCGTCGATGTACTCCATCGCGATGTAATAGGTGCCGTTGACCTGGTCGGCGTCGAAGGCGCGGACGATGTGCGGATGGCTCAACTGGCCGGCAGCACGTATCTCTCGCTTGAAACGATTAATGACTTTCGGATTGTTCATGCATTCCTTGCGAATGACCTTGAGCGCAACGGTGCGGCTGAGCATCTTCTGGCGTGCTTTGAAGACCTGGCCCATGCCCCCTTCGCCGATGCGTTCAAGAATCACGAACGGGCCGATGGTAAGCGTCGCGGCGTGGCCCTGGAAGATCTGGTTGAGCTGATACGCTGTCAGCCATTCCCGGTCCAGAAGGTCCTGCGCCAACGCCCACGCATCGCCGCATCGGCTTCGAAGCCGGACCACTTCCTCGAGTTGGGCGACATCGAGCAGTTGGCTGTCCCGTAGACCATCCACAAAGCTGTCGATCGACAGAGCGGCCATGGCGCAGACTGATCCCTCGCAGGCACTAGGGCTGTGTAAACCAACTATAGCTCACACTTCTCGCCTATCACGCCAGGAAACGACGAACTTTCACCAGCATCAGAAGTGGCAGGTGCCGCTGGAAGTTGGAGCGCACACCATAATCCCTGATGTAGATGCGGGCAGAGATCGGGCCTTGATCCTTACGGTCATTGGCGCGATGAAACATTAAGATATGGTTATCTTTTTCCGAGTTGCTGGTGGTACTGCGATCGAGGAGGATTCATGGCAGCAAGTGGTTCCAAGGTCGTGGTGTACGCAGCCATCGCAGGAAATCTCGCGATCGCGGCCACGAAGTTCGTCGCATCGTTCGTCACCGGTAGTTCAGCAATGCTCTCTGAGAGCGTTCATTCGCTGGTCGATACGGGCAACGGATTGCTGCTCCTGTGGGGCATCCACCAGAGCTCGCTGCCGCCCGACGACGAACATCCCTTCGGGCGTGGCAAGGAGTTGTACTTCTGGACGTTGATCGTCGCCATCCTGATTTTTGCCGTCGGCGGAGGCATCTCTATGTACGAGGGGATCGTGCATATTCAGGAGCCCTCGGCCGCCAAAGATCCGATTATCAATTACGTTGTGCTAGGGCTGGCGTTCGTTATTGAGGGAACGGCATGGTGGATTGCGCTTTGCGAGTTTCTCAAATGCAAGGGAGACCTCGGATACTGGGAGGCCATTCGTCAAAGCAAGGACCCGACAACGTTTACAGTCCTGTTCGAAGACACTGCCGCGATGATGGGGTTGATCGTCGCGTTCCTCGGCGTGTTTTTTGGCGACTACTTGCAGATGCCCATTCTCGACGGAATCGCCTCGGTCGTGATCGGACTGATTCTCGGGTTCGTCGCGATCTTCTTGGCCTATGAAAGCAAAGGCTTGCTCATCGGCGAGGGCGTTGATGAACGAACGCGAGACAGCATCAACAAGATTGTCGTCGCTGATCCGGACATCGATTGTCTGGTGCGGGCATTGTCGATGCACCTGGGACCGCAGGATGTGCTGCTGACGCTCGAAATTGAGTTTCGCCCCGATCTGACGGCGGCACAGACGACGGCGGCGATTGACCGCCTCGACAAGGCGATTCGCGCGTTGCACCCGGAGATCAAGCACATATTCGTTGAAGCCCAATCGATCGCAGCTCAGAAGTAGATACGCACGCGTTGCAAGTCGAAGCCCACGGAGACTCGACGCACACCCATCGCCGGTGTCTTATCCTGGCTGGGAGATTTCCTCATGTGGACCGTAGAAATTCTCGTAATGCTGTGCATGATTGCCGTCAATTGCGTGTTCGCGGCGTATGAGATCGCGCTTGCCTCCATTACGGCAAGCCGACTTCACGTTCTACTCAACGAGAATCATTCTGGCGCCAGTACCGCGCTCTACATGAAGGAAAAACTGGAGGGCAGCCTGGCATCGATTCAGCTCGGAATTACCCTGGTCGGCGCGATTGCCGCGGCAACCGGCGGCGCAGGCGCCGAGGAAAAGCTCGCGCCGTACTTCGCAACCGCTTTCGGCTTGCCGATCGAAGTCGCCGAAGTGCTGGGTATCGCCGTCGTCGTCCTACCCTTGACGTTCGTTACGATTGTCTTCGGGGAGTTGATCCCGAAAGTATTTGCTTTGCGCAACAAGGAATGGGTGATATTGCGCCTCTCGCCGCCGATGTACTGGTTCATGACCGCCGTCTGGCCGATCGTGCGGATGCTGGAATGGAATGTCACATTCATCATGGCGATGGGCGAACGGCATTTGCAAAAGCGTCTGGACGCGCAGATGCCCTCGGAGGCCGGCGAGTTGCAGGAATTGCGCGCGGCGGTGGCGCTGGCGCGCACGTCCCGGTTGATCGGCGCCCAGGAAGAGAAGATCATTCTCGGCGCCGCCGCCATGTCGCAGCAACCGGTTCGCGCGATCATGCTGCCGGCAGCGAGCATTCACATGCTTGACGTCAATGGTTCTACCACCGCCTGCCTGGTTTCCGCTCACCTGGACATGCACACGCGCTTTCCGGTCACCGAACGTGCCGGGGACCCACAGTCGATTATCGGGTACGTCAATTTCAAGGATATCATCGCCCTGATGCGCCTATCGCCGGAGGAGCCGACGATTCGCTCGATTGTGCGCACGATCCCCAGCTTCGAAGACGATGCACCGGTGTCCACGTGCTTGGAAGCGCTCATGCGTGATCGTACGCATATCGCCCTGGTTCGCGACGAGAACGGAACCGTGGTCGGCATGGTTACCCTCGAGGACATGATCGAGGAACTCGTCGGCGAAATCGAAGACGAATACGATCGCCTGCCAGCGCAGATTGTCGCCTCGGGCCAGAACTGGATTGTTGGCGGCGGCGCCACTCTGGCTAAGTTCCACCGCTTGACCAATCTCGACTTGTCCACCGATCTGCCTCCGGGCGGTGCGCTAACCATCGACGAATGGATCGCCGGCCACCTCGGCAAGCCCATCGAAGGGGGCGAGACGATGGTTCGCGGGCATCTCCGCGTGGTCGTTCGCAAGGTTCGCCGCCACAAGATCCTGGAAGTTCAGATTGGCCCGTGGAACCCGTCGCCGTCTTCCTCCTGACGCGAGTGCTCCGATCCATGCCTGGACACAATACGGCGGGTGCACGACATGGTCTGCGTGGCCTGCTTCGGGATGGCGAGGCTCCTGCCGAGCCGGAAGCGACAGGATACTCGTCCGAAATCGAGTATTTCGCGGGCTCGCGGCTCGGCAGGAGCCTCGCCCTCCCGTGCCGTTTGCAAACCATGTCGTGCACCCCAATACGGCCCGACCCTTGCGGCGCTCTTGACACGACGTGCCAGGGTATGGCACTTTCTTGCCATGCAAGGAGGCGAGGCCGTGCAAGAAGTCCAATCACCACCGAGACTACCGTCAGACGTATCGATCAAGGTCACGGCTGTCGAAACGCCGGCCGAGACGCCGGCGACGCTGCTGGGTTGGCTGCCGATCGTCTGGACACGTGTGCTTTTTGCTGGACCGATGGCCGACGCAACGCCTTTGTGCTGGCGATCGTTTCTAATCCTTTTTGTGCTGTCCGGCGCACTCTTATATCCGAGCATGTCGTTTCATCTGTTTGAGCCCGACGAAGGTCGCTACGCGCAGATTCCGCGTGAGATGTTGGAGCGCGGCGATTGGATCGTGCCGACGTTACAGCAGCAACCGTATCTCGACAAGCCGCCGCTCTTTTATTGGCTCGTTGCGTTGTCGTTTTCGATCTTCGGCTTTCATGATTGGGCGGCGCGTCTGGTGCCTGCACTGGCGATGCACGGCGCCGTCATGATGACATACTTGCTCGGCCGGCGCATCGTCGGTGAACGGTCGGCATTTTGGGGAGCCCTGCTCTTGATCGTCTCGCCGATTTTTCTCGGCGTGGGCCGATTACTGGTGCTTGATGGATTGCTGACGTTCTGGGTGACCGCGTCGCTGCTGACGATCTGTCTCGCTCAGGACGGGGACGAAGCCCACCTCGGCTGGTGGTTCGCATCGGCCGTTTCCTGCGGCCTGGGCGTGTTGACCAAAGGCCCGATCGCCATGGTCCTGGTATTGGTCCCGCTCTTGATGCATCGCATGTTAGCACCGTCGGCTCGCGTCACTTGGCTTGCTTGGCTCGGATTCTTCGCGGTTATCGCAGCCATCAATCTACCCTGGTACGGCGCAGTGTGCTGGCAGCGACCGGAGTTCGTGCGCTATTTCCTTTGGCAGCACAATATCGAACGCTTTGTCGAGCCGTTTGACCACGTTCGTCCGGTGTGGTTCTACGTGCCGATCGTGCTTTTCGGATTACTGCCGACGCTTTTTTTCGCCTGGCCGCTGTGGCGTTATCTGACATCGCTGGATGCCGATGCGGCCGATGCGCGTTGTCCAGCCGTCGGCTATTTGCTGTTGGCCGGCGCATGGTGCGTCTTTTTCTTCTCGCTGGCCGGGAGCAAGCTGCCGACGTACATTCTGCCGGCGTTTCCGCCGTTGTGCCTGGCGCTCGGCTGTTTCGCCGCACGCACCGGCTGGTGCGAATCACGCTGGTTCATCGGTTCGGTCGCGCTGTGCTGGCTGGCGCTTGCATTCTCGCATTACTACGCGATTCCCGTGTATGCCGGGCAAAAATCACCGGTCAGCGACATGCAGATGATAGAGAAAATGTGCGGTGATCCGAAGGTGCCGATCGTCTGCTTCCCGCGCAATGTCGACTCGGTCGCGTTCTATGTCGGCCGATCTGATTTCCACACGTTTCGCAGCAAAGAGATCGACAACCTCGTCGTAACGCTTCACCAAGCGCCGCGCACGGTCATCCTGTTCGGCCATCGCAACTCGCCGGAGACGCTGGCGCGACACCTTCCGGCTCATCTGCGCATGGTGGAGCGGCGACCGCTGGGTTTGTGTGAAATGGCGGTGATTGAACGAGTGGAATAAGGCCCATCATAGAGCGGCGTACGAAGCAAGCGGAGTGTCGTGCGAAGCCGCTTGCTGCGTTTCCGGCTCATCAGAGCATGTCACGGCCGCTGCGCCAGCGGGACGTAGGGGGCTTCGCGTTTGCCGGTGTAGATTTGCTCCGGGCGGTAGATCTTGTTGCCGTTGAGTTGTTCGAGCCAATGGGCGAGCCAGCCGGCAACGCGGGCGATGGCGAAGATCGGCGTGAAGAGATCGGACGGGATGCCCAAAGCGTTGTAGACGATGCCCGAATAGAAATCGACGTTGGGATAAATCCCCTTCGGCCCCAGCTTGTCGGCCATCACCTTTTCCATCTCGACGGCGAGGTCATATTGCGCAGGGCGACCGGTGTCGACAAAGACACGTTCCGCCAGGTCTTGCAGCACGGTGGCGCGCGGGTCCTTCACTTTGTAGACGCGATGGCCGAAGCCCATGATCTTCTTCTTGTTGGCGATGGCGTCGTCACACCATTGGCGAACGTTCTGGATGTCGCCTATCTCGTGGAGCATGTCGAGGACTTCTTCGTTGGCGCCGCCGTGCAAGGGCCCGGTGAGCGTACCGATGGCGGCGCTGATGACGGTGTACGGGTTGGCCAGCGTCGATGCCGTCACCCGGCCGCTAAACGTGGACGCGTTCATGGTGTGTTCGGCGTGCAGGATCAGGCAGGCGTCGATGACCTTGCGCACCGCCGCTGACGGCTCCTTCTCGAACAACATCCAGTAAAAGTTGCTCGCGTGGTCGAGATCGTCGCGCGGCTCGATCGGCTCATCGCCGTGGCGGATGCGATGGAATGCAGCGGTGACGGTCGGCAACTTGGCGATTAAACGGACCACCGATTCCCAGTTGCTCTTGGCGTTGGTCACGTCGCGAGCCGGGTAGAACATGCCCATGGCGGCGACGGCAGCCTGCATCGCGTACATCGGATGCCCGGTTTCCGGCAAGCACTTGATAAGATCGGCCAGACGAAACTTGATGCGGCGATGGCCGCGCAACTCGGCGTCGAAATCGGCGAGTTGCTTCTGCGTCGGGAGATCGCCTTTGAGCAGGAGGTAGGTGGTTTCTTCGAAGCAGCTGGAGCGCGCCAGGGTCTCGACGGCGATGCCGCGGTATTCCAGGCGTGCGTTCTTGCCGTCGATGAAACTGACGGCTGACTCGGCGACGGGAACGTCGGCAAGGCCGGGGCGCAACTCGATCTGGCTCATGGTGCTCCTTGGCAGGTGGGATCAATCAGACGGACGAAGTGAGATTATGGTTGAAAGGCCCTTTCGACCAGACGTTGTCACCGCCTGTGGCAGAGCACTCTCAGCGCTATGGATCGCTGCGGCGATTTCATGCACCCTTCTTGAGAATTCCATGTAGGATCATAACATCTCTGACTCATTAATTGTCTGTCTTATCAAGCCCAAGTCGCAACATTTAGATAAGGACGTCCGCCTTCGGAGGGATGTTTCCGCTTGAGCCACGAACAGTCGAAGGCTGATGAGTTCATGGCGCTGCTTCAGCCGGTGCAGCAGCCATTGCAGGTTTATTGCCAGCGCATGCTTCGCGACCGACGGGAGGTGGAGGACTTGCTTCAATGCGCGGTGACGACGGCGTTTGCGCAATTCGATCGCTATGCCATGGGGACGAATTTCCGCGCCTGGCTGTTTCGCATTGCGACGCTGGAGATTTTCAATCGAAACCGCAAACGGCAACCGGTGGCAGGGATTGAGTTTCCTTTTGAGGCGGTCGTGGAATCGGAGTCGCTCGGGGCGCCCGACGACCTGGCAGCAATGTTGATCGAACGCCCTGGCTTTGTAATCGAATTGCTAGATGACGCACTGGCAAAAGCGCTCGAGGATTTGCCTGCGGCGGAGCGAACGGTCCTTCTCTTGCGTTCCGTGGGCGAATTCAGCTACCGAGAAATTCACCAGATCCTGGCAATCCCCCTAGGCAGCGTCATGGGCTACCTGTCCCGCGCTCGAAAAAAGCTGAGACAAACGTTAGCGGGTTACGCGGCCGAGCGCGGCATGTTGCCCAGGCCCGTTCCCGGCGAGAAGTCATCATGAACTGCAGTGAAGCACGAAGTGTCTGGATGCTTTACGTCGATAGCGAAGGCGACCCGGCATTGCATTTGCGAGTGACCGAACACCTGAGCGGGTGTACGGCCTGCGCCGCCTGGTTTGCGGCCCAAGGCGAAATGGAGGATGGTATCCGTGCTTGCATGGCCGCAGAAGCATCCGATGACGCCATGTGGAATCGCGTGCTCGCCAAAGCCGGCGTGCTGCCCCAGCCGGGATTTCGACCGTTATCCTTGTTGGTCATCGGAACCACCGCCCTGGCGGCCGTCGTTTTGCTCGTCTTGTTCGTCGGCTGGCATTGGACGTCGTGGTTTGCCGAGCCACCGACCGTAGCGCAAGATGCAGCCGACATGCACAGGCGCTGGTTGCGCGGCGACGTTCCCTTGGATTTTGCATCCACGTCCGAGCTGGCCGTCGACCGCTATTTCAAGGCAAACGCGCCGTTCAAGGTCCATTGTCCGCCTCGATCCAACGTGAAATTCACCGTCCAAGGCGCTGCCATTCTTCGGATAACCGACGACCTGAAAGCTGGCTTTATCGTCGGCCGCGTGGACGCGACTCCAGTGTCCATTCTCGTGTTAGATCGTGCCGCATTGTCGGCGTTCCCCCGCGATAAGGCACGCTTGAGCGAAGACGCCCATCTCCACGGACACGATGGCGACTTGAAGACGGCGGCCAAGATCGTGGGCGATAACATAGTTGTTGTGGTCGGCCGCAGCAGTCCGAAAACGCTTGAAACACTGCTAGACGCTTATGGCAGCTACCATTGACGGATGGCGTTCACTGACCATCGTTCGAGGCGGAGGTCCTTCATGCAAGCTCGCGAAGCCGAAGAATCCAATCGTGATGCTGCCGCGTCAACGTCGGCGCCGTCCGCGGACAACGGGTCCTGGACTCGCTGGGGACTTGCCTTCGGGTTAGTCCTGGCCGTGGTCGGCTTCTACGGATTCGGCCTTCATCGCTCGCTGACGTGGGATTTTGTTCGTTCCCACCTGGACGATTGGCAAGCGATCGCACGTGAGAACTTGTTGTTGGCGGTGGCAGCCTACTTCGCGCTTTATGTCGCGGTCACAGCACTCTCGTTGCCCATCGCGACGGTTTTATCGCTCATCGGCGGCGCACTCTTTGGCCGCTGGCTGGGGACCGGCGTTGTTAGTCTGGCCGCGACTATCGGCGCGACGCTGGCGTTTCTGAGTAGCCGCTATGTCCTGCGCGATTGGGTGCAGCGCAACTTTGGCGACCGCCTCGAGGCCATCAACGAAGGCGTCGAGAAGGATGGGGCGTATTATCTGTTCATGCTGCGTCTCGTGCCGGCCGTGCCGTTCTTCCTGCTCAACCTCGGCATGGGCCTTACGCCGATGGCCACGCCGACATTCGCGGTCGTTAGCTGGTTCGGCATGTTGCTGGGGACGTTTCTGTACGTCAACGTCGGAACGGAGTTGGCGCTGCTGGATTCGCCCGCGGAAGTGCTGTCCTGGAAAATAATCGTATCGCTGTCGCTCCTGGGCGCCGTGCCGTTGGTGCTGCGCAAGCTCGTGGAATGGGAAATACGCGTGCGGACCGTTGGCCTCGTCGTCGCCGGGCTGGTGCTGCTGCTCGTCGGGGCCGCGACCGTGAGGACCTACTTCCGATACCAGACGGCCGATGTGATGGAGATCGAAGTCCGCGAGTTTTCTAATGCCGAATACCCGGAGGATCCCGCGAACCGCAGCCTGCATCACGGAAAATACCACGGCCGACGCTTGACGCTTATCAAAAAGGACAGGACGCATTTCGACTTTGTCTTCACGTCGGAGCACCCTCATGTCGCCAGGGTCGTCTTCAAGGACGTCGATGTGAGCTTGTACACGATCAACCCGCCCGCGTGGGTCAAAGACGATCCGGGCAATTTGCGCATTGCCCTTACCGATCGCGAATGGAATCGCCAGCAGGTGAGATTCCCATCCGCCAGTATCGAAGTCACCGGCGGCGATGGTTGGGAAAAGCAGAACTTGTTCTCGGCCGAACTGGCGCGCAACTGCCTCAACGCCGGTCTGTGGGAAGTGCTGCTCTTCACGAAAGAAGGGAACGACAAGGCACTCTATTATCAGGGCTGGTTCACGTTCCCACTGGGACACTACAAGGAGTTGTTCGAGTACAATACAGGGCTGCCCTATTGGCAACATTGGTACTATCTGGAACACTGGTTCGACCCGGTCGGAACACCGATGCGCCTCGACAAACTGCGCGAAGTCGTCCGGGAGCGCGAAGTCAAGGCGACATTCGACAAGTCCGAAAAAGTCATCGCAGCCGGCGAGCAGGCGCGAAAGCGACGCACAACCGTCGGCGAGAACATCGTGACCTGGGGCGACTTCTACGATGGCCGAAAAATTCGCTTCGCGTCGTTCATCCCGCCCGGCCGATACAGCCTGGCGCATCCATGGAAAAACGAGTACCGCAGAATCGACCGATTCGATCGAACCATCCTCCGACAGGTCCGATCGCCCGCGGCCGAAAAGGCGCTGCACGAATTGGAGATCGTATTCTCCAGCACGAGGGCCGAGGGGCGCAGCCGTTTTCTTGTGAGCGGCATCGACCTCGCGTCGGTGCCTCAGTTGCCGGTGAAGGACTACCCGAAGGGGATGTACATGCCGATGGGGATCGGCGTGCCGCCGTTCATGCAGTCGTATGGAGAATTGAGCAAGACCCCCCCGCATCGGAGTCCGTTTTTCAGCGTGTTGCTCGATGACGAGGACGGGTGGATCGATCATCACAGTTTCGCCATCGATGGTCCGGTGCTGCACCGCGACGAGAACGATCCCGATCGGCTTCATCTTTATCTCTTGTCGTATGAGCGACATAGTCTGGTCGCTCATATCGTGATTCCGACACAGGAATAGGTTTCGGATCGACATGACCAAACCGCTTTGTCCTTCTGACACCCACAACGCACGCCTGGCCGCATCCGTTCATCCACCGGATTGGATGAATCCGACGCCAGCGGGCCGGTACAACTTAGTTGTCCTGGGCGGCGGGCCCGCGGGATTGGTGGCGGCGGTCGGGGCCGCGGGACTGGGGGCCAAGGTGGCGCTGGTCGAACGCGGCCTATTGGGCGGCGATTGCCTCAACGTCGGGTGCGTGCCGTCGAAAGCGCTCTTGCGCGCCGGTCGCGCCGCGGCGCAGGTGCGCGACGCAGCCCGTTTCGGCGTCATCGTCCCGCACGGCGTTCGCGTGGATTTCGCGGCCGTCATGGAACGTGTGCGTCGCGTCCGCGCCGACCTTGGTCCGAACGACTCGGCTGCACGCTTGAAAAGCCTCGGCGTCGACGTTTTTCTCGGCGCGGGGCGTTTTGTCGGGCCTGACGCTCTCCAGGTCGGCGAGCATACGCTGTCGTTCTTGAGTGCCCTTATCGCCACGGGAGGTTCGCCGGCATCCCCTCCAATTCCTGGATTGGCGGACGCTGGTTTCTTGACGAACGAGACGGTATTCTCCTTGACGGAGTTGCCCGCGCGGCTTGCTGTCATTGGCGCAGGGCCGATCGGCTGCGAGCTGGCCCAAGCGTTTGCCCGGTTCGGCTCCAGTGTCCACTTGATCGATGTCGAAAGCCGTGTGCTGCCTCGGGAAGACGCTGACGCCTCCGCCTTGCTTGCTGGCGCCCTCGAACGCGATGGCGTTGCCTTGCATCTGGGAGCGACTCTGCAACGCATCGAGAATCGACACGACGGCAAGGCCATCCACCTGGGCAGCGTGCCCCATGAGCCCATCGTCGTCGATCAGCTCCTCGTCGCGGCCGGGCGCAAGCCGAACGTCGAGAGCCTGGGCTTGGAGGCGGCGGGCGTGGATTTTGACGCCAAGCATGGCGTGAAAGTGAGCGACGGCCTGAAAACCAGCACCGCGCGCATCTACGCCGCCGGGGACGTGTGCTCGCGCTTCCAGTTCACACATGCCGCCGACGCGATGGCCCGCATCGTTCTGCGCAACGCGCTGTTTCCCTTCGGTCGAGCCAGCCTCAGCGCCTTGACCATTCCGTGGTGTACTTACACCGATCCCGAAATCGCTCACGTCGGACTTTACGAGCAGGAAGCCAAAGAGCGCGGCATCTCGGTGCAGGTCTATGACCGCCAGCTGCGCGACATCGATCGAGCGGTTCTCGACGGCGCGGACGAAGGCTTCGCGCGCATCCTCGTGGCGGAAGGAACGGATCGCATTCTCGGCGCCACCATCGTCGCGGCCCATGCCGGCGAAATGATCTCCGAGATCTCCTTGGCCATTGCCGGCGGACTTGGTTTGTCTGTCTTTGCCGACACGATCCACCCATACCCCACCTACGGTGAAACGTTCAAGAAAATCGGTGACGCATACAACCGTACTCGCTTGACTCCTTTCGTGAAATGGCTGATGGACAAGTGGCTGTCGTGGGGTCGATGATGGGGGATGCGTTTTCTTCTCATTCGCCAACAACAATCACATGCACCTCGCCCGGGCCGTGAACGCCGGTGACGAGCTTGAGCTCGATGTCGCCGGTCTTGCTCGGGCCGGTGATGAGCGTCAGACACGACGGCGGCGTCGATGGCGTCTGATTTGCGGCGGGAGAGAACAGATCGAAGAGATCGAAGAGATCGGGCAGGATTTGCGAGCGTTCTGCAAGGGCGATGTGCACCGGCGGGAGCAGGCTGGCGGAGCGCGGCTCGTCGGGCTGTGCTGCCATCACGACCGTGCCGGTCTCGGCGATAAGCCGATGCACATTGGTGACGCCCACCTCGGCCGCGAAGAAGTCTTCCTTGGCATCCGGCCCGATTTCGTTTTGCGTTCGCGCGTTGAAGCCAATTTCGTTGAGTTGGTTCGGCAGGCCCAGGCGATCAATCAATCCCCCTCGGCTCAGCAGTATCCGTCTCGCATTCAGAGGTTGTACGATGCTCTGGATCGTCCGCACGACGCCATCGCGATCGGCCGCGAGATAGGCCTTGCCGCCCGCGTTGGCTAGTTCTTGGCGGAATCGTTCGAGCAAATCGGGCCCACCGCCTTGATAGCCGACGCCGCAGCGTTCGGGCAGCTTCGGCGCAGCGCCGGCGCGATTGCCGTCGGACACGGCCTTCTTGACACGCTGCAAAAATGTATCGCGCGGCGTCATGTTTGCATCTCCTTCCAAAGGTCGCGAAACGACTTTGCCGCCGGCGCTGGGAAGTCGCGGACTTGTGTCCACTCGCTACCGGGACCCGGCAAGTGCGAGAGCCAACCGTCCACGGCCTGCCAACGCATCAGAAGCCTGGCGGCCCACATGCCCCAGCGATACAGCCACGGCTGGCATAACGCCCAACTCCACAGGTGATACGCCCATTCTTCCCAGCGACTCGGCTTGTACTCGTGCTGCAACTCGCGCAGGCCGATGAGCATGTGCGGGATGTTGATCTTCACTGGACATGCCGCCTGGCACGCGCCGCACAAAGAAGACGCGTGCGGCAGATGCGGGTTCAGGGGGACACTATCGTAAAGCGGCGTCAGGATGCTGCCGATCGGCCCCGAATAGACGCCGCCATAGGCATGCCCGCCGATGCGGCGATACACCGGGCAGGCGTTCAAGCACGCCCCGCAGCGAATGCACTGCAAGCTCTCGCGGAACGGCGTCGCCAGGATGTTCGTGCGGCCATTGTCGAGCAGCACCAGGTGAAACTCGTCCGGACCATCGAGTTCGCCGGTCTTTCGCGGGCCGGTAATCATCGTCGTGTACACCGACAGCGTTTGCCCGGTCGCGGCACGCGCCAGCAGCTTGAGAAAAACAGGCAGGTCGCGAAAACGCGGAATCACTTTCTCGATGCCCATGATGGCGACATGCACGCGCGGCGCCGTCGTGGTGATTCGGCCATTACCCTCGTTCGTCACCAGCACAACCGTCCCGGTCTCGGCAACCGCGAAGTTGGCTCCGGTGATGCCCAGGTCCGCCCGGCGAAATTTCTCGCGCAGCACGCGCCGGCCAACCATCGCCAGCGACTTGGGATCGTCGGGCAGATCCTCGCCCAGATGCTTCGACAGAACGCGTGCCACGCTCTCTCGCGTGTGATGCACTGCGGGAGCGACGAGGTGGGACGGCCGTTCGCCGGCGACCTGAATGATGAACTCGCCGAAATCCGTCTCGGTCACCTCGATGCCCGCGTTCTCCAGAGCGGGATTGAGGTGGATCTCTTCGGACGTCATCGACTTCGATTTGACGGCGTGTTTGCAATTCGCCTTCTTGGCGATGTCGACAACGATCCGGCGAGCATCCTCAGCGGTCGCGGCCCAGTGGACCTTGCCGCCGAGCCGATGGACCGAGGCTTCGAGTTGCTCGAGGTATTGATCGAGGTGTGAGAGCGTGTGTTCCTTGATGGCCTTGGCGTGATCGCGCAGTTCGCTTGAGTCGGCGAGAGCCGCGTAACCGCGCCGGTTGCCGGCCAGCAGCGTATCGGTGAGCCGCACGAGCGCCGTTTGCAGGGTGGCGTCGGCGAGGGCCTCGGTCGAGGCTTCGACAAACTCATGATGCTCGTGTTGTGCGTAGTTCATGTTCCTGCTTGCCGCTCGCGGCTTCGCGCTCAGAGTGGACGATCCGAACGCGAAGCCGCAAGCGAGTTCCCTACGACGTCCAATCTTCAACTACCAATCCCGGCACTTGCTGGAAATCCGCTAGATTACGGCTCAGGAGCGTCGTCGATCGCGAGAGAGCAATTGCTGCAGTGCGCAGGTCCATGGTGCCGATGCGCACTTTCTTTTGCCGGAGCTGTGCGAAGCGCTGCGCGGCGGCCTCATCGGAGGGCAGAACGTGGGACATTTCAAAGTCGCGGCTCTGGAGATGTAAGCGTTCCAGCCAAGAAATTCCTCGTGCAAGCTCACGACGGTCACCAAGAAACGGTCGGGAGCATGCTGGCCAACCCGAGCCAATAGACGAGAGTATTCCGGTTCGGATTCCCATTGGACAATACCGATGTGATCCGTGTCAAGGATAAACATCTGGCGTCTCCGTCGCCCTCGTCCGGGCCCTCGGCATCGCGAATCTCACGACCCAGGCGGAGGATTTCACCGAAGTCTGGATCACCTTTGAACGATCCGCTCATTTGCTCGATCCAATTTTGCTTGCCGCCCGGCATTTGCCGCTAGAGCTCCGCGAGTTCCTTTTCGATAATCGTCAATCGCTCTTCGACGGTCATGGCAACTACCTCCAGGATTGATGATATCCGATCATGTCTGCGCCAGCAATTCCGCCAGATGCAGGATGCGCACCCTGCTGGCCTTGCGGTTCAGACAGCCGCCGATGTTCATGAGGCAGCCGGCGTCGGTGGCGACGACGGCGTCGACGCCGGTCTTCTCGATGAACGCCGCCTTGTCGGTCACCATCGCGCCGGAAATCGCGGGATACCGAACTGAGAAGGAGCCGCCGAAGCCGCAGCATTCATCGTAGCGTTCCAAGGGGACGAATCGCAAACCGCGCACGTTCTGAATCAAGCGGATCGGTTCTTGAAACAAGCCCAGGCCGCGCAGGTGGCAGGCCATGTGATACGTCACGCTGCCGTCGAAGCGGGCGCCGACCTCCTCGACCTTCATCACGTTGACGAGAAAGTCCGATAGCTCATGCGTGCGATTCGCCAGTGCCATGGCTCGCGGATGCCAGGTTTCATCGTCGTGAAACAACTCCGGGTACTCGAGCTTGACCATGGCCGCACACGAACCAGACGGCGTGACGATCAGAGGCGATTTGGCGAAGGCGGCGATCGTATGCTTGGCGAGGTCGCGGGCGTCGTCGTGAAAGCCGCTATTGAAATGCGGTTGGCCGCAGCACGTTTGCGACTCCGGAAAATCGACCGTCACGCCGAGGCGTCGCAGCAGCTTCACCGTGGCAACGCCGACATCGGGGAAGAACCCGTCCGCCAGGCAGGTGATCATTAACGAAACGTGCAAAGAGAACTCCCTTCGCTTAGCCGCGATTCGTAGAACCGCGAGGGTCTACGACCCACGGCTAAACATCACAACAACCGCCGGCTCTCCTTCTCCAGCCCCTCGCACACAAAGTGCAGCGCCGGCTCCGCCATGGTGTCAAAATACTGCCAGCTGTGCCCGCCGGCTTGCGTCGTGAAGTCGGCGGTGTGCGGGATGCCCAGGGCTGACAGCTTTTCGTGCAGTCGATCGTTGCCGCGATACCATGACTCGTCTTCAGGATCGATGCAAAAAAAAACGTGCGGCGGCCATTGGCTGGGGTGAATGTGCAAGATCGCCGTGTCCTGACGGCAATGCTCTTTGCTGTCGTACATGTCGTCGAGAGGCGTGCCCTCGCCGTAGAGCTCGTGATAATCGAGCGCCGAAGCTATGCCCGCCGCAACGGGGAAAAGCTGCGGATACTTGAACGCCAGCCGCAAAGCCCCCTGCCCGCCCATGCTGATGCCGATAATGCCGACCGAGCGCGGCGGCAGCTTCCAACGCCCGGCGAAAATCGGCATCACGTTTTGCAAAACATGTTTCTCCGGCGTCAGCACCGGATCGAACTCGGCACACCCGCGGTCAGCCCACCACGATCGGCCAGCGTGCGGACACAGACACACCAGATCGCGCCGGGCAAGGAGGTTTGTGTAGGCCGGGTTATTCTTCAGGGTCTCGAGGCCCAACGGATGCAGGAACAGGATGCCGAACCGCGGCGAACGCAGCGGTTCGTAGACGTCGACCGTCTTTCCGGCGACCGTGATTTGGGACCAGATTCCGTTCAGGGCAGCCCCCGCTTGCGTTTAGCGCTCGCGCGGCGCCATGCGGGCGCTAAACAGTGATCGGAATGAACGAAAAAGGGGAGACACAACCGTCTCCCCTTCCAAAACTCATCAAGGTCTTGATCAGAGCGCCATCTTGACGGCGGCATCTTTGCCGTAACCTGCGTCGCGGTAGTAGAGGGGCAGGTAGCGGTAGTAGACTTCGAGGGTGAGGAGGTTGAGCGATGTCATGAGGAGGCGTCCGCCGTGGCCGCCCCAGGGATCGCCTTCGGGGCCCCAGCTGCCGCGGTTGGTGCCGTTGGTGCGGTCTTGCTTGGCGATGAGCTGTTCGCGCATGACGTCGTTCCACTTCTTCCACGATTCGCCGCCGAAGTGGTGCAGCACTTGCGTGGCGTAGTAGTAGTAGTAGACGTCCTGCGGAATTCGCTCGCCGGGCGATTGAGGAATCTTGATGTAATTCTTGATGCTCTTGATCATGCGTTCGTTGGCGGGTCCCCAGTTTTCCATGTATTGGCGGCACAGAAGGCCGACGACGGTCATGCGTTGCGTCGGCCCGCTGCCTGGCGTGTAGCCGTAGCCTTCGGAATCCATGCTGCAAGTCTTGTTCAGGAACTCTTTGCAGCGAGCGATAGATTGGCTGGGCACGCTGAGGCCCGCCATCTGACCGCTCTTGAGGGCCATGATCTGCCAGCCGGAGATGGACAAGTCTCGATGAGCGGCGTCTTTGCTGGGGCCGTAGCTCCAGCCGCCGTTGCCCTCGTGCTGCGTGGCGACGAGCAGATTGACGCCGCCCTGGGCATAGCGTCGCAGGGCCGGGTCTTGGCTCAGGCCATAGGCTTCGCACATGGCGATGGTGGCCAGGCCGTGGGAGTACATCGAACCGCCGAAGAAGCCGGTCTTGGGATCTTGCGCCTTCTTGAGGTAGTTGAGTGCCTTCTCGATATTCTTGTCGTAGGGGTTCTTGTCGGCGGGCTTATGCGTCTTGCCTGCGGCGAGGAACGGCAACAGGCCCAGCGCCGTGGCGGCGACGGGGTTTCCGTCGTTGCCGCTCAGAACCCAGCGACCATCGGAGAGCTGCTGGCGAACGAGCCAGCGAAGACCTTCGGTAACCGCGACTTCGGATGCGGTCGTGCCGCCGCCTTCGCGCAGCGACTTTTCGCGGGTCGCGCCGCTACGGCCTTCGAACGATTTGTCGAGCGGCAAACCACGCGGGTTGTAGCCATCCATCTGGCCGACGTTCTTGTCGACGTTGCCCGGGCCGAAGACTTCCATGACGCCCCCCTGCCCTCGTCCGCCATAACCACCTGGCGCGGGTAGGTTCATCATGTCGTTCTTGGTGTCCCCGTTGACGATGCCGACCCGTTCGTTCGGCTCAACCTGACCGGGGACGCTGACGTTCTCGATGCGGTTGACATTGAATTGAATATCGGTGTCGAACTCGACCGCGGCCGGGTCTTCATCGACGACGGTAAAAGTCTCGTCTTGCTTCTTGACGACTTCGCTAACCAGCGATTGCTGTTGCTGGCCGGTCTCGGTCTTGAGGTCGCCCTCGGCCGGCTTCATGAACCACACGTAAAGGATGAACATCACGACCAGGATGGCGTGAAAGAAGAAGCTGCCGAAGATGGCCGGCATGAACAGGAGCAGGTACCGAGTGACATCGCTTTGCTCGGTGTTAAGGACAACAACCGGTCTCGCCATGATTCCAGTCCCTTCTGTCAGCATTCTTCGTTTAGGGCTCGCATAGCGCTACGCGGGCGTTAAACGAATACATTGCTACCCAATAAATCATGCATTACGATTTTCGCATTTATTCCGCTTGACTGCAAGAGCTTCCAGGTACTTTTTGGCAACTTTCCCGTGGGGCATGTTTCCAACGTGCCGCGACGCGGGGAGACGGGCACGTTGGAAACGTGCCCCACGGATCACGCATCCGGTTTCGGTGGCGATTCCGGCTTGATCCCCGTATCGATCGGCGTTGCAGCGGGAGGCTCGGCCGCCGCAGCCGCCGCAACCGCCGCCGCCACAACCCCCGCCGCCGCAGCCGCCTCCTGCGCCGCAGCCGCCTCCGCCGCAAGATCCAACGAAAACGGGTTCGCCTTTTCACGCACCGCCGCGATCTCGGCCTGAGTTTGCCGGTCGCCGCGTTGAAACCACACCATGATCGCCGCTGCGATGAAGGCTACCGCCACCAGCCCGCCGACGATGGCCGTGATGTACGCGTACGAAATCGGCTCATCCGGCCCGCGTTTCGGCTGTGCGATCACCGTCTTGCCGACCAGATACGGGGCGATGATGTCTTCCCCCTTTGGCGATCGCTTCTCCGCGGGAAACCGCACTAGCGACAGAAAATAACCGTGAAACGTCACCGACACATCCATCGTTTCCGAAGGCTTGAGCCCATCGGGCAGATCGACAAAGGCCACGACGAACGGCGGCGCCTGGGGCGTCGGGCCGATAATGTACGCCGTGTAAATGAGCTTCTCGCTGGGCCAACGCACATACCGCGGCGACTCGACGGCCCGCAGCACCTTCATTCGCCCCGTGACCGTGATGATCTTGCCACGATGGGCCTCCGGCGTCGCCTTGAGGGCTGGGTAGCCCAGATGCTTGTGCTCCGCCGCAGCCTTCTTGAACATCTCGAGCGTAGCGTCATTGGCACGGTTCAGGCCGTCGTTGTAGGCCATGTACCAACCCCAGTCGGGTCCGCCCGGCTTGGTCCAGAATTCCGGAATCGGCTTGCTCTTCTCGATGCCGACGCGCACCATCGGCCGATTGTCCACGATCGGTTTCAAGTAACTCGGATGGATCGCCATCGGTTCGTCGGGCTCGGTCACCACCGGCGCCCTCCCGACCAGAAACGGTCCAAAGAGATCGCCTTGTCCCTTTTCGTCCTTCGCCTCCGGCGGAAACTGCACGAGCGACAAGAAATAGCCCTGGAACGTTACATAAATGTTCAACTCACGGTTCGGCTCGGCCTTCTCCGGCAACTCTGTGAACGCGATTACATAGGGCGGCGCTCCGAGCGACGACCCCGCGACGTAGCCGACGTAGACCTCGGCAACGGATTCCGGAGCGAACGCGCCCACCGCCCGTTTCTGGATCCGCGTCAACTTACCGGAGACCGTGACGATCTTGCCGCGATGCTCTGCCGGCGTTTTCTTCAACTTGGCGAAATCAACTCCTTTGGTTCGCTCGGCAGCCCGGTCGAACATGTCGGGCGTCGATTCGTCGGAGCGCCTGAGCGCTTCGGTGAACGCCATGTGCCAGGCCCGGTCGGGACTGCCTGGCTTGGTCCAGAACTCGGATGGCTTGCTCTTGTCGTAGCGCGTGTCCACGATCGCTCGCCCATCCACGATTCCGTCCAGGTAGCGAAAGGAGATCGGCAACGGCTCGCTGAAAAAGAACTTCCACTCTGGCCATCGGTTTGTCAACAGGTTATCTTCGCTCGCCATCATGCGAGCGCTGAGTACGCCGAGGACGTTACCGTGAGCACCTTGGCCGGCGATCCGGACCGACGCGCCGATCGCCATGTCGAGGTCCGACAGGATGGGCTCGGGGTCTTTTTTGTCTTGCGCAGGGGCGGCCGTCGCCGAACTCAACACCAGGACTGTGATGCAAAGGCAACGTATCGCGCAGTCCCACATCGGTACCATCCCTTGCGATTTGGACGCGTCCTGGTGCGAAAGGTTCCTGATTCTTCGTTTCGCGCCCGAGGGACGACATGCAAACGCGCGTCGCCCCTTTGGCGCGAAACAAACTCATAGTTTCCGCTTCGGTTTGATCTGCGGCGGCACGAAGTGGATGTTTGTATACCCGGCGCGTTTGGCGGCGTCGTACACCATGAGCACGTACTGGTAACTCAGTTCGCCATCGCCTGCCAGCTTGAGGTCGCCCCCTTTGCCGCCGTTCATTTCTTTGAGCCGTTTCTCGAGCTTGGGGATGACATTTTTTCGAAACTCCGGATCGTCGCTGCCTTCCAACACGTCAGAGCTTGTGTCGAGGGCGGCGCGAATCTTGATCTGCCGCGGCGTGCCCGGAATCCCTCCGCCTGCGGTGACAACGTGAAATTCGCCCCCCTCGGTCCGGCCTGCGTTCCAAGGAGCCAGCGTGAACTTTGTCCCCTTGCCGCCGGTCGGCACGCGGAGCTTATCCTCGCTCACTTTCCGCCCACGCCCGTCGAGACTGCCTCGCACGGCTACTTTTTCATTGTCTCTGAGTGTTAGTTCCGCCGACAAAGTAACAAGCCCAGCCTCACTGATGGACTCGATCTTGGTGCCTTTGTGCGCATCGATGAACACCGTGATCACCTTGTCGAGTTTGGGCAGCAGCTTTTCCTCGTCGATCGGCGGAGGCGGCGCGTCGGGCGGCGTGAACGGCGTGTCCTTGCTCTTCTTCGCCACGTCTTCCGGCGGCGTCAGGCTGCCGTCAATATGCCCCTCCAGCGCGGCCGGATTGTACGTCATGATGAAGAACGAGAGAATCTGAAACGCCATGTCCAGAAACGGCGTGATAATTAAACCGATCTGTACCCCGGGCGACGATTCGATACTCGCTCGTTTATGGCTCATGACCGCTCCAATGTAGGGTGCGTGAAACGCACCGTCCCGCTCGACGACGTCCTCGAATGGTGCGTTTCACGCACCCTACAGATGAGTCGCTATCGTTCGACCAATTCATCATATCGCGCTCGCCCGTACTCCTCCATCATCTCCTCAAGAGTCTTGGGCGGCGCCGTGAGGGCCACGAAGGACACCGACGGCGCCATCGCGTTGTGATTGGGTTCGCGCATCGCTTTCTTTGGCGGGGCGGGCGCTAGCGCGTCGTAGGCCTTCTTGAGCTGCTCGGCCTCTTTCTCTTTGAAGTATTTGAAGAACAACGGGCCCGCGATTTCCCAGCCTTGCTTGGTCTTGGCCGTCTCGAGCTTGATGATGTTCTTCGCCGCCGCGTCGATGAATGTCTGCGGCTTCTTGATGCGCGGGTCAAGGATGCCCATCTTGTACATGGCCCGCGTGTAGTAAAAGTAGCCGGGGAAGTAGATCTTTTGCACTTCGGGGTTGCGAAGGTTCTCGCCACTGATGCTCGGGTTCTGCAAGAATTTCTGCCAGGCCTGGTAAGCTTCGACCCACTTCTTGTGATCCTCGAGGATGAAGTTCTGCTCCATCATGGCCTGAATCTTGTAGCGTGCGTTGTCGTGCTTGACCATGGCGTCGGCCAGCTTTTCCGCCTTCTGCAACGATGCCGTATCTTTGCAGGCTCGCAAGACGCGGATGTACTCGATCTGCAGGGCCCAGTGCCGTTGCGCCTCGGCTTCCCACGCTTGCCGGGCGGCGGCTTGGGCGTCGTTCTCGTTCTTCTTGTCCCACTTCTTGTTGAGATCGATCTTGGTCGCGATCCTGGCGAACATCTCCACCGACTTGGTCGGGACATCGAGGCTGTTGTAAGCGCGGGCCAACATCAACGCCGAGTTGTTGTCGAACCCCTTTTTCTCGTACTCCTTGGCGATAACGTCGAGGAAGGCGAGATAGTTGGTTTTCGTCGTGGCCAGGTTCTTGTCGTTGTTCTTGATCATCGCGTCGATCTGGGTCGAGATGTCGACGAGCAAGACTGCGACGACGTTGCCCGGCTTCTGATCGGGGTTGTCGCCGGAGAGGCGTTGCAGCACATCGAGGATCGCCTTTCCCTTGTCGACGTCGCCTTTTTGGACATTGGCGCGAAGCGCTAGCCCCAGGATATCGCCCGTGATGCGGTAGTCGCGCATGCGGATCGGCTGGCCGGCGGGCGCGGCCTTGGCCTTGTCGAGCGTCGCGTTGACGACGGTCTGCGTCGCCTTGATGACCTCGTCGAAGCGATCGGGCCGATCGCTGCGGAATTTCGCCTCGGCAATGCCCAGGTCGGCATATTTCTTCATGACGCCGATCGTGAAGTCGAGCTGTTCCCGATTGTCCGGGCTGATATCGCCCCCCTTGAGCTTGTCGAACTCGCCGTACAAATCGGTGACGTACTTGCGCATGTCATTGCACTTCTTGACTGCCGCCAGTTCTTCGCGGGCGTTGAGGTCGTTAATGGCGTCGGAATACATTTCTTTGGCTCTTTCGAGCTTCGCAAAGAAGTACATGGCGTTGGCCGTCGGTGATTCATCTTGTGGATTGAGCTTGGGGAGCCGGTCGATCAGCTTGCGCTTGGCGTCGATGAACCAAGCCAGGTCCTTCTTGTTGTCGGGGTCCTTTTCCTTGATGTCGGCGCGGGCGGCTTCGGCGATGAACACGCCTTGCGACGTTGCGAAAACAAACTCCGGAAACGTGGCCTTGATCTGCATGAAATGCCCGATCGCCTTTTTCGGATCGGACTCGCGCACCGACAAGCCGAGTTGGTAGTGGGCCATCGACGTGACGGGCATTTCTTTCCACAGCCGTTGCGAATCGTCGGACAGGACGAATGAGGCCATGTCCAACATGCGTTGCCGGAGGATGACGTTGTTGCGATCCCGCGCAACCAGGATGCCATAGGTTTGCAAGGCATTCGTGGCGGCTTCGGCGGAGCGAGCGCCGGATCGGCCGCGCGCCAGCGCTTCGGAGACCAACACGCCGCGGTACGCGTCGCCCATCGCCAGGTACGCGCCACTCAAGTAATAACGGGCGTCGTCGACCTTGTTGACCGGAGTTTTCGTGTCCGCGAGCGCCAAAGCGCCGTTTAGCGACCGCACGACGTCCTTGAGCGCCTTCTTGCGTTCGTCGTCGATCCCCTTCTTCTCAACCATGAGCGCATCGACCATGGTCGGGTCCCCCTTGGCGGCCGCGACCTTCTTGCCATGTTCTTCGAGCTTCGCCGATGCTTCCATCACCGAACGGCGATGGATCAGCGCCTTCATCATGAAATCGTCGAACGTGCGCATCTCGCCCTGGACGTTGAGCGTGCGGAACTTGATCGACAGGCTGATTTGGCGAGCGCGTTCGGAGAGATCGCCGTCGAGCTTGGCGAGTTCGTCGAAGTGATTGATGGCGTTGTTGTACTTGGGGCGCGTGGCCGCGGCATTGGCGGTCAGGCCGGGCAACGCGTCGGTGGCCGCCTTTTGTTCCTTCTGCGCCGTGGTCAACGCCGCTTGCGCCGCTTTCTTGTCCTTGTCGTTCGTCGCCTCCTTGAACGCGGCAGCGGCCTTCTTGACTCGCTCCGCGGCGGCCGGGACCGCTCGCTTGCCCGACTCGTGCGCCCGTTCGGCATTGAACGCTTCCGTGAAATACGCATAGGCGACCTCATACCGAACGCCCTGACCTTCGAAGGTGCGAAGGTAGTTGGCGTACGTCTTCAGCCACGCCTCGCCTCTTTCCTGCGTGTCGTGCAAACGTTCCGAGAACGATTTCTTCTGCTTGAGCTTCTCGTTGATGTTGAAGTTGCCGATGGTCTCGGCATCCTCGCGCGGCGGCGTGATGTCTTGAAGATGGAAATAGCCGACGAGCCGAACCGCGCGAGCGATCGCGGGGTTCGCCTTCGGGTTCTTGCCGTTGCTCATGATGATGAAGTAGTTGTCGTTGGCCTCGGCCGGGTCGGTGCGTTCCATGCCGATTTTCATGAGCCACGCGTCAGCCAGCCAGGCGGAGGCGGTGCGTGCTTCGATAATCTCGGCTTTCTTCTTGTCGTCAAGCTTTCCCTTCGGATCGATCAGCCGGGGCGCGCTGAGCTTGAGAAACTCGTCCTTGGCTTCCTTGATCGTGTTGGCTCGTTTTTCGTTGATGGCATCTTTGCCACGATCGATGTAGGTGCGAGCCCGATTGAAGATGTTGATGGCCACGTCGAGCTGTGCTTCCCTTAGTTCGGCCTCAAGTTGGCTCTTGAACGCAGCGCTGCCGGGGTCATTGATCGACGCCTCGATCGATTTGATCGCTTGCTTCAGCTCGTCACCGGCCTTGATGAACAATGCCTCGGCGGGGACAGCGGCCTTATGGCGATCGACGACCTCATCCTCGCGCATGGCTTCAGAGAGGATGCCTTGCGCCTGATGCGAGGTGACGCGAGCCAGTTCGGCGCCGGCCAGGGCGGCCTGGGGTTTGCCTTGGTTCTTGACAATGAAATCTTGTAACTGCTTGCGTGCTTCGTCGAACAGAGCCTGACGCTGCGCCGGTGGCTTCTCGCGCGCCTCGCTGATGTTGATGCGCGCCAGTTCGATCGGCAGCGCGGCTGCAAGAGCCGGATCGCCGCGTTTGAGGAGCATGTCAATGCGCGTCCGGGCCAGGTCGTTCCAGCCCTTGATGCGAAGCTGGCGGACCAGCTCTAACTCATTGTCGTTGGTTTCCTGTGCGCTGGCGAATGCCGCGGGGACGAGTAGAAGGAGCGCAAGAAAAAAGCGTTGCATGGTGGTCATCCTGATTCGTTACTAGCGCGAAGCGCCAGCAAGGGCCGGCCCTTGCTGGCGCTTCGCGCTGGTAACGCTACGGCCTCGTAGAGTTCAATATAAACCCGTTGCGCTATGCCGGTCAAGGAAAATCGCAGCGCGATCCTTCCGCGCGGAGCGCGTGTCATGATAGGATGAAAGAACCTCCACGAGTCGGCTGGACGGTCGCTGTCCGCGCAAGCGGAGAGAGGAAAGTCCGGGCTCACTCGGACCCCGGTGGTGGGTAACGCCCACCGTCCAAGCTCTTCGGAGCAAGGATAGGGAAAGTGCAACAGAAAGATACCGCCTGAGCAGTGGTTAGTGGTTAGTAAGTCCAATCGCCTTGAGTCCACTAGCCACTGCTCAGGTAAGGGTGAAATGGCGGGGTAAGAGCCCACCAGCAGCCGGGTGACCGGCTGGCTCGGCAAACCCCACCGGGAGCAAGGCCAAATATGGAAGCAGGACCGGTCCGATCCGCTATGACTTCCGGGTAGGCTGCTCGAGCGCCCTGGCAACACGGCGCCTAGATAAATGACCGTCACGAGGCCAACACCTCGGACAGAACCCGGCTTACACGCCGGCTCGTGGAGGCTTCCTTTGTTACCACGAAACACTCGAAGAACACGAAAATGGAATGCGCCTACAGAACGATACGTTCGTATTCCACCTCTGGGTAGTGGCCGAAGTTCACGAGCACGCCAAGCCGGGAGCCGCTCGCTTTCAGATTGTTGTGTACTTGCGCTTGATGCTCCTTCGCCAATTCTCTCACCGACTTGATTTCCAAGACAATCATGTCGAACACAAGGAAGTCCGGAAAATACCGTTGCTTCAGGGGACGGCCCTTGTACTGAGCACCAATTCTACCTGATGGCAGATTCCAGACATTCTTGATACACCGCTGACAGGAATCCGCAGCCCATTTCCTTGAACACCTCAAAACACGCACCCATGATCTTGTAGCTTTCATCCTTGTACAGAATCTCCATGGGGTCCCCCTTTCGTGTTTTTCGCGTGTTTCGTGGTTACTTCAACAAGCTCCGCATCATGCACGCGGTCGCTTTCGGCACGTAATCCTTCTCCTGATAAAGCGGTATCTCCAACGGCAACGTCAGCGTGTAGCCCATGGCCGTACGGATTAGCTCCCAAGCGCCGACGCGCGGGTCGAGTTCGCGGTTGAAGACGCCCGACTGCTGACCCTCACGAATCACCACGGCCAGCATCTTTTCGCTTTCCAGGTAGAATGTCCGCAAGCAAGCGGCAATGTCCTCGTCGTGCGTCTCCACCAAGGTGCGATGCATGATGTGGAAGTCGAGGGCGTGCTCGCGCGTGCTGCCCAGGTACAAATCGACGATCGCGTTCAATCGTCTCAGAGGATCGGTGATGGTCGCGGTCGCGGACTGCCAGCGGTGAATGGTCGCCTCGCGGATATCGTCAAGCACCTGGAGGAAGAGTTCCTTCTTGCTTGTGAAGTGGCGATACAAAACCGGTTCGGTGACGCCGGCCGCCAGGGCAATCTTCTCGGTGGTCGTCTGCTGATAGCCGAGCGTTACGAAAAGTTGCTTGGCGTGTTGGATCAGTTGCCGGCGCCGATCCGCTTTGCGCATGCGGGGTTTGGGTTTTCGTTTGTCGTGGCGATGTTTGTCGGTTGCGGTCATCCGTTGATTTTTTTCCTCAAGGAGCCACGCACGCCGTAAGCGGGACAAGAACGTCCCCTAGGCATGCGCGGCTGTTATTCCTCGGAGCAGCGCAGCGATTTCCAGGTCTCGATGGCCCAGTCGCGGTCAGCCTCATTTTGCACAAAGATGTTACACAGGCAGAAGTTGCCTTCGACGGCTGAGTATCCCTTGAGATTCCACATCGGCTGACCATTTTCTTCATGCGGGGCAAAGATGGCCCGGCCGTGAATGAGCCCCGCTTGATACTCGATTATCCCGCCGCGTTCCTCCGGCCAAGGACGCGTGTCGAGAATCTCCCCGGCATTCAACGTGCGATCGTCTTCGCCGGTCACTGACCACGAGGTAAACCAGATGGTTCGGCCGCCGTGCCAGGCGCTCCAGGTTTCGCCGTTTTGTTCCCACTGTTCGGCAAACGTGCCGGGGATCGTCAACGACCAGCCGCCCGTCAAGGTGACCTCGACGCGGCCACGCCGATAACCGATCGGCGTCGTTCGTGCCCCGTCGCTCGCGGCGCGATGCTGAATTCCTTCTTCGCTCGTGTCTTCATGTTCGAATTCGACGTAGCCAAAAAACTCGTTGAAGTAGTTGAGCATCTCGCCCCATTCTCGCCACGGGATGGCGACGCTCGGATCCAGATGAAGTGCTCGTTCCAGATCGAAATGAATGTCCATGAGGAGCTCACCTTCCTCCTCGGTGATCGGCGCTCGCCAACGCAGGTCTTGCCACATGCGGCTCAAAGCCCGGCCCAGGAAAAACTCGGCGCCGATGGCATCGGGCCACCACGGGAAGAATTCAATGCCGTCCTCCGGATGATGAACAAGGTGGGAGAACCACTCGGGGCTGCGCGGGCCGAGCGGCGTGAGGATGCCGGCCTGATCGGGATAACTGCGATAAAGGGGCATCGACACCATGCGCACGCCGATGTCGCTGCTCTTCTTGCAGTTCTCCGTGACGATACCGGCGACCGCGCTCAGCCAGCGGAGCATCTCGTGCCGCACTGCCGAGGCGTCGCGCTGGTAGAAGTATCCGGTTTCGTCCCCGCCGTCTTCGTTCGTGGCCAGGCCCCAGATGACTCCCAGCTCTTCGCTCATTGCATGGAGAAGCTCGCACAAGAAGATGTGATACCCAGGTCCGACCGTCGACGTCTTGGCGCTGACGACACAAACGCCCGGCTCAGGAACACTGATCTCCACGTCCTCGGCGCACGGGTGGATTTGCACATAAAGCGTTGGTTGCTCTTCGCAATTGACACCGGCCTCGCAGACCATCAGCGGCTCTTCTTCGTGCCCTTCGATCCAGGATGCGACCTCCTGAAGCCAGGAGTCGGCCGACGGCTCATTCTCCGCGCTTGCATAGGTCCCGGTTAGCAATAGCCCGACGCCCATGATCGTCTCGATGCAGGCTCACGTCAATTCCCAACCTTTACTCTAAAATGATCGGCAACGCTCAACAAGGCGGAATCGTCGATTTTCGAACCAGGAGTCAGGAATCAGGAGTCAAGGGTCAGGAATCCGTTGCGCGTAGCTCGCTTGCGGTTTCGCGACGTGAACGTGTGCAACCATTTGCCGCCCCATCGGAATTTCAACATGCCCGCAACACTTGTTCTCGGCACGCGCAATCTCAAGAAACGCAAAGAGATCGAAGAGATTCTCGGCGACCTGGGAATTGTGCTGCACGATTTGTCCATGTATCCGCAAGCCGGCGAAGTAGTCGAAGATGGCGACACGTTCGAAGCCAACGCGCGCAAGAAGGCCAGCGAGACGGCCAAAGCGATCGGGCAATGGGTGCTTGGCGAGGACAGCGGGCTCGTGGTTCCCGCCCTCGGCGGCCGGCCCGGCGTCTATTCGGCGCGCTACGCCGGCACGCAAGGCGACGATGCCGCCAACAATCGAAAGCTCGTCGCCGAACTCACTGCACTTCCAGAAGAAAAACGCGACGCCTATTACGTCTGCACCGCCGCGCTGGCCGACGCAACTGGGCGCGTCCACGCCATCGTCGATGGCCGTTGCGGTGGGCGAATGATCCTCGAACCGCGCGGCGCCGGAGGCTTCGGCTACGATCCCTACTTTCTCGTCCCCGAATACCATCAGACCTTCGGCGAACTCAGCGCTCGCGTCAAGCACGCACTCAGCCACCGCGGCCGAGCCCTGCTCCACCTGCGCCCGATACTGCGACAGATCCTGCCGTAGCCCGGAGCAATTTTTCTAACCACAGAGTCACAGAGATCACAGAGAACACGCTGATAGGAAAAAAACTATGCCCGTTCACTCAAGGCATTATTTCCATGACTTTCTCTGTGTTCTCTATGCCTCTGTGGTGAACATCCGCATTAACGCTTCTCGAAAAAGAACTTCTCAGCGGTCATTCGCATCAGATTTTGCTTGTCCGCGTCACTGAGAAAGTCGAGCCGACGTAGAATCAAGTCAACGCTTGCTTGATAAGTATTGTCGCCTTGAACTTGAAAGGGACAATCGCTTTCCCACATGCAGCGGTCCGCGCCGAAGGCGGTGACCACGCGTTTGATAAGTGGGGCCAGGTCGTCGTAGGGCGTTTTCTTTTTGCCCAGGGCATAGAACGCGCCGACCTTCACCATGACCTTCTTGTGCTTCGCCAACGCGCACAGGCGATCGACGTCGGCGTCGCGAATCACGCCGTCCGCGCCGGTGCGAGCCAGGTGATCGATGATCACCGGCGTATTGGGATACTCCGTGCACATCCGATCGACCTCCGGCAAGCCGTCTGGATCGATCAGGCATGCCATTGCCTGGTTGTTCGCGGCGCCGGCGGCAAACATCTTCTTGAACCCGTCAGGCCGAAGCCATCGTGCAGGCGGCTCGCCGCTCAGTTTCGGATGGATGCGAAAGGCCCGTATCCCTTTCTTGGCTAGATCGCTCATCACGTGCGCTGCGTCTTTGCCATGCGGATCGATAACCGCGGTGCCGACGAACACGTCCGGGTGTTTCGCAATCATGTCGAGCATGTAGGAATTGTCGAAGCCGTAGAAACTGATCTGAATAAGTGCGATGCGCCGCACGCCGGCGGGTTTGCAGTGCTTGAAGAGTTCCTCCGGCGTGAACGACGCAGGTTTCATCGAATCCTTGGCGAAGCCGGGCGCGAGCGGATAGCGCTGGGTATCGGAAGACCATACGTGAACATGGGCGTCGATGTAGCCTTTTGACTCCTGGGCGTTGGCCGCGAACGCCGCCACGGTCAACAGCGAGGCAATTACGAGAAAAAACGTAGACACGATGTTCTCTCCAAGGAGGCGAGCGTCGAGGCGTCAGCCCGACGTGGCACGCGCCATGAACCGGGCGTGGAACTGCGTGAGATCCTCGGCCGACACGTTGCCGCCGCACAAGACGATCACGATGCGATCGTTGGCGGTAAATGTCGACTTTTGCTTCTGCGCGGCCGCGAGGCAGCAGGCGGAGGCGGGCTCGGTCAACAGCTTCGTTCGCTCCAGCAGGAAGAACAGGGCCTGAACGGCTTCCGCGTCCTCCACGACAAGGACTTCTTCGACCAGTTCTCGCACAAGGCGATACGTGAAGTCCGAGACCTTCGGGGCGCCGAGCGTGCGGGCGATGGAGGTAATGGCGGGCAACTCCACCGGCTCGCCTGCGGCCAGGGCCTTGGCCATCGCGTCGGCGCCGCGGGTCTCCACCCCGATGAGCTTCGTCTCCGGCTTGATCGTGCGAATCGCGGTTGCGATGCCTCCGATGAATCCGCCTCCTCCGATGCTCACGTAGACTCGCGTCGCATCGGGTACGTCTTCGAGGATCTCCAGTCCAACGGTTCCTTGCCCGGCGGCGACAAGTGGATCATCGAAGGGATGCACGAGCACTCGGCCCATTTCCTGACGTCGCGCAACCTCGGCGAAAGCGCCTTTGATATCGGGGCACAAAACGATCTCGGCGCCGTACCCTCGCGTGGCATCAATGTAGTTGCGCGGCGTGCTGGCCGGCATGCAGATGGTCGCGGCGATGCCGAGCTGCCTGGCCGCATAGGCGACGCCCTGCGCGTGATTGCCTCCGCTTACGGCAACGACGCCGCGCTGCCGTTCCTCCGCCGTCATCGCGAGCATGCGGTTGAAGGCGCCGCGTGGCTTGAAGGATCCGGTCTTCTGCAGGCATTCGAGCTTCAGGTAGGTCGGAGCGCCGAGATGCGCCGAAAGAGTTGCCGAATGAGCCAGCGGGGTGCGATGCACCAAGCCACGCAGACGATGCTGAGCGCGGCAAATATCGTCGAGGGAGAGTTTCATCGATTCGTTCCATCGTCTAGAAGCTGTTTGAATACTCCCCTCTCCCTCCGGGAGAGGGGTTGGGGGTAGAGCCCGTAGAACGCTACATAAATCCACCCTCACCCCTTCCCCTCTCCCGGTAGGGAGAGGGGTTTTGAAGCCGATCGCCTTTGGCGAGCGCGAACCAGCAAGCGCGTCATCACTTCATTTTCAACGGCAATGTGAAATCGACGGTTGCGGGCTCGGACCCAATCGTTGCGGTCAACGGTGTGTCGCGGCGATTCGAGTAAGGCTCGGGGATATGCTCTTTCGCGTCCGATTCGATCGGCGGAACATTCGGATCGGGCGCCGAGCCATCCGGACGCCGTAGGCACGTGATGACGACCTTGTACTTGCCGGCGGGAAGACCCTTGCGCTGATTCATGTTACCGGCAATGACCTCATACTTGCCAGTGGCATCCGTGACTCCCTGGCCGCCGAAGCCCTCGGTGGCTCCCTCCGGCATGAAGCGCACGACGGCGCCTTCGATAGCTTTGCCCTTGAGGATGACGGTGCCGGAAACGGTGTGCAAAGGCGGACCGCTGTCGCAACCAAGGAGAACCAGCAACATGCCGGCGCCGACGATGATCCGAGGCATTCCTTGATCCCTTCGCCATGATGCCTTCGCCGATGCCAGTGACGGCCCACGCCGCGACCGGCGAACGCTGAACACTTTCGGCGTGAGTGATTAGTCCGTGTTGACCGTTTCGCCGCCGGAGATCGTCGACATCTGCATGAGAATGTTGTAAGAGGTCGATTGACTTACGAAGCGCACCGAACCGTCGCCCATGGCAAACTGGCAGCCGTTGGTATGCATGCTTCCAGGGAATGACCAGCTGCCAAGCCGACCGACAATGGGATTGGGGATGTACCCGCCCCAGCTCCAGTCATTGATCGACACGTTCCACCCGGCCGGGTCGATGCCGATCATGACCCAGGCGCGGTAGCTCCAGGTGGGGCATGTCCCGTTGTATACGCTGTAGAGGGTTTCGCCGAGCATGAAGGTGTTGCTCATGCCGTCGCTGACCTGCGCGATTCGGCAATCGCTGTTTTGGCCGAACATGTAGCGGCGCGCGCCGTCGGTGTTCCAGCTATTGCAATAAGCGTATTCCCATTCGCGGACGATGAAGTCGTAGTTGGTTTTGACGCCGGTGAAGGCGGCGCCGGGGCCGTAGGCGGTGCCCGCGGGCATAACGGGGTCGCCGCCATCGGAGGGGCAGCGGAAGACGGGGAGCTGCGTCGAAGCGAGCGCCGCGTTGCCGTTCGTAACGGCGTTGCCTGCCAGCACGCCGCCCTTGTCCTGGGGATTCTGACCGACGGGCCAATAGGTGCTGCTCCAGGTGTTGGAAACCGTATTGGCGAACGCCTGGTCGATCACAAACTTGCTGTAAAGCGGCGCCTGCTCGAGGTACGGCAGCAGATAGACCATGCCGTTCTGATTTGTGATCTTGGCATCGGCTGGATAGCCCGGAAGCACGCGACACCAACCGTAGCCGCGCCCGGCCGGCGGCAACGTCTTCTTGGTGTTCTCGTAGTTGAGGACCGCCAGCGCGATCTGCTTCATGTTGTTTCGGCACTGCGATCGCGCCGCCGCCTCACGCACCTTCTGCACGGCCGGCAATAGTAGGCCGATCAAAATGGCGATGATGGCGATGACGACGAGCAACTCGATTAGCGTGAACCCACGCCGGCAAGACGAACTACGCATACGCCGCTCCCTGTAATTACCCCATTGCGAACACCTCTATTTTGCGTTTCCCCCTACAGGCTCGTCAAGAATAAAAGTGTTGCAGATTCCCCCACCGCCAACTTCGGGCGAAAAAAGTCCTTTCCGCATGTCCGGCGACGCCGGCACCGGGGATCGATTCGCCGGGTAGGTCATCGAAATGACCACGGGACGTTCTTGATGCCTCGGCTCACGCTCGCCATTCGCCGCCGGCGGTCTTGGTTCCAATCCACGAAAGCTCGAAATGGGCAAAGAATTTTGTGTCATGGGAAGTCTATTCGGAAAGTCGTTTTTGATGGCGTTGGCATGTGTCGGAATGTTCTTCGCCAACCAACAAGCACACAGCGGCGATGCCGCCGCGGCCTCACAGACAAGCGTGCTCGCCCCAAGCCATGCCGCAACCATCGATAGCGATCTGAAAGGCGGCACGTACGTCGGCAGGCTGATCAACCTCACGACCTATGACGGTGAAATCTACGTGCGCAGCCTCGTGCTGTCACAGGACGACAGGTTCATCACCATTCGTTTCCGCAACGCTCCCTACTCGATCCCGTGGACGCGTGTGAAATCGGTCGAAGTTGTCCCCAATCGATGACGATGTAGCCGCAACAAAACGCAAAAAGCGCACAAGGGCAACCGGCGCTTCTTGCATCGTTAATGCGTCAAGGAGCCGCGCACGAAGTAAGCGGCCGAGCCGCTTGCGTCGTGCGCGGCTCTTTCATGAATAGACTATCCTCAATTGGGATAGACGCGATTGACGAGGGAAGGTTCGTGAACATCACTGCTTGCTTTCTCGTTCTGGTTGCTATGTTGCTGACGTCGCCGACCCTCGCGACGAAGAAGCCCGCCAAGTACGTCACCAACAGCGCAGGCATGAAGTTCGTCTGGATTTCCGCCGGCTCATTCCAGATGGGAAGCACGGGCAAGGAAAAAGGCCGTGGCGACGACGAGATTCACCACCAGGTCACGTTCACGAAGGGTTTCTACCTCAGCGTTCATCCCGTTACGCAAGCACAATGGCAGACGGTGATGGGGACCAACCCGAGTCATTTCAAGGGCGACAAACTGCCCGTTGAGAGCGTGTCGTGGCACGACTGCCAGGCGTTCTGCAAAAAGCTGCGCGAAAAGGACAATAGCGAGTACCGCTTGCCGACCGAAGCGGAATGGGAATACGCCGCTCGCGCCGGCACGACGACGCCGTTCCACTTCGGCAGCACGCTTTCCACGGAGCTGGCGAACTACAACGGCGGTTTCGTCTATGGTCCCGGCAAGAAGGGAGTCTACCGCGAGAAGACGACACCGGTCGGCAGCTTTCTCGCAAACACCTGGGGCCTCCACGACATGCACGGAAACGTCTGGCAGTGGTGCCACGATTGGCACGGCGGACTGCCGGGCCAGGCCACCGTCGATCCGCAAGGTCCCAAGGCAGGTAAGAACCGCATCCTGCGCGGCGGCTCGTGGGGAAGCCATCCTGTTTTCTGCCGATCCGCCAATCGCAACTTCGCCGATCCCGACGAACGCACCGAGTACTACGGCTTCCGCGTCGCCTTCACACCAAAGTAAGGAAGCCCAGGGGTGAGGTACTCCGAACCTCTAGGATAGGACGGTGGCATCCCAGGAGTTCGTTGCGCTCACCCCTGGGCTTCGTGGCTTTTTTCACAATCCGCGCTATTAAGTTAACCTCAAGTCGTCAAGAAAAAAATTCAACTGAGCTATTTTTTTTTTGCCAAATCGTGTTGAATACTAGATTAGGCACGGTGCGATTGCCTGGGGCTGCCAAAGCGCCGCCCCAGCCTAGCTCAGGAGGATTCGCTAGCTTTCAAGGTCGCACTTATCTTTCCATCTCAAGGAGGCCAGCATGGGTAGGATATCCCTGGCTTTGGCTCTGGTCCTGCTTTCGGCCGTTTCACCTCGAAGCCTGGCCCAAGAATCAACGTCGCCGTCACGTCCCAGCATCGCCGAGGTTCGCTTCTCCGACGGCAGCATCGTGCGCATGACGCTCTTGCAAGATACCCTCGACGTAAAAACCAGGTACGGCAAGCTCGCCATCCCGGTCCATGAAATCCGCCGCGTGGAATTCGGCTTGCACGTCACCCCGGAAATGAGCCAGCAGATCACCCAGTCGATCAAGCGGCTCGCCAGCGACGTCTACAAAGAACGCGACGTAGCCTCGAAGGACCTGATCCAGGTCGGGCACTTCGCGTTCCCGCTTCTTCAGCGTGCCTCACGCTCAAGCGATCAAGAGGTGTCCTACCGCGCCGCCGGCTTGATCAAGCAGATCTCCGAACGGACGTCGCCGGAACTGCTCAAGCTGCGCGAGGAGGACGTGATCCACACGACCGAATTCACGGTCATCGGCAAAATCATGTCGCCGTCGCTGAAGGCCCACTCGCCTCATTTCGGCGAAGTGTCCCTGAAACTCAGCGAACTGCGCAACATGTACGTGCGCCAACACGGCGGCAAATCGGAGCTGACCGTCGACGCCGCCAAAAACGGAAGCACGCTCGATCAGTGGTGCGACACCGGCGTCATCGTCGATGCCGGCCAACGCATGATCGTCACCGCCGAGGGCCAGGTCGATCTCTGGCCGCAAGGTCCCGGACAGTATCTGGCCCAGCCGAAGGGATACAACACCGCCGGCAAGGGAGGCCAATTCATGGCCGGAGCCCTCATTGGCCGTGTCGGCGAGAACGGCAAAGCGTTCTTCATTGGCGACCGCTTCGAAGGCCCCATCGCCGAGGAAGGCCGGCTGTATGTTCTGATCGTCCCGAGCCCATGGAACAATGCGTCCACAGGTAGCTATCGCGTACGCATCCACACGGATGTCGCTGCCGTCGGCTCGGCGCAGAAATGACGATCCACCCGCTTACGGCTTCGCGCTCGCCGGTCGTTGGCCTGCGAGCGCGAAGCCACAAGCGGAAAGTCTACTTCACTTCTTTCACTGCTTTGATCTGATGTTCTGTTCCCGCGAACTGGCGATCGCTGATGAGCGACTCCCGGCACTGTTGCGCCCGGTCGCCGTCATTGAGTTGGTCGAAAGTCTTCCAGAGTTGATAAAGCGCCCGGGCATGTTGCGATTTGTCCTGATTGTAAACGGCGTCGACCCAGAGGTATTCCCACATCGCCTCACTGAATTTCTGCGCCTTGAAATAGTGGTCTCCCAGGGCATTGTGCGCTCGGGCCTTCACGTTCCGATCGCCGGGATCCCTGATGATCTCGAGTAATACCGGGATCGCTTCGGCTTCCTTCTTGAATCCGATCAACACTTCGGCTCGCTCGAGTTTGAGCCGTGACGCGAACGGCGAGTTCTTCGGCGTCTTGGCCTGCAGTGCGTCAAGCTTGGAATTGGCTTCCTTGAAGTTGCCCGCGCGCACATTGACCTCGACCACGCGCAACTCGGCTTCTTGGCGCACCGCAGGCGCCAGGACTTCCATCTCCGCCATCATCTCAAACGTCTTGGCAGCCTGATCGAAGTCCTTGTTGTCCATCTGCAATTTGGCGATGAGCGGCATCGCTTGATGCACTTGCCAACTATTGCGATGCGCCTTGACGAACTCTTGAAGTTTCTTGACGGCCAGGTCGCTCGAGACTTCGTCCGTGACGCGTTTGACATACAGCATGGCGATCTTGTACTCGAGATTGCGTACTGCCAGTTTCGCGGTATCCTTGCCTTTCATGCCTTTGAGCGTCTCGTCGTACTTGCCAATCGCCAGCGTCAGATACTTCCGCCGCATCGCCTGATCCTCGGTGTCGGCTTCTTTCTCGGCAGCCACGCCGGCCTTATACGGCCCGTTCGCAAGCGTCAGGCCGAACGCACTCGGAGCGTCCGAAATCACTTCGATCACGTCGATAGCCGGGAATGTCTGCGTCCCCTTCTTCTTCTTGTCCTCGACGACGTTGACCACGACCGACTTGGCGTCTTCCGACACGATCGTTCCCGCGACCACCTTGTCGCGGCCACGAATGTAGACTTCATCCGCCTGCGACGCGACGTTGAGGACGACCAGAAATGTGAAAAGCCCGAACAGAACCCGATTCATCTTCTCGCTCCCAGTGGCGTCAAAGAGCCGTGCACGAAGTAAGCGATTTTTTCAACGTTTCTCCGTCATAGCTCGCAACTGCCAGTGCAAGAATCCCGCTCGTTGACACGAATAGATGCGCTCGTTGATCTCGGACCATTTGCAATCCTGGTCGGCCCGCAGAATCACGACGATCTTGGCGTCCTTCTTTTTGCCGCGGTCCATGGCGGATCGTTCCAGGCTTTCCTTGGCTCGCTCCAGGTAGACTTTCAAGAGTTCCGGCGTATCGAGCTTCTCACTCTTGAGCGCTCCGACGAGGTCGCCGTCGCGGTTGATATTCAGAAAGATGTAGTCCTCGGCCGAGTTGTCCAATGGCCTTGCCTCGCTCGACATTGGCAGCGTGATCTTGGTGTCGAACTGATCGACGCGCACGAAATTCACGGTGATCATGAAGAACATGATCAACTGCAGCACCAAGTCCAAGAGCGGCGTCAGATTGACGTCCAACCCTTCATCACCAACAGAAGCAGCCACGGCACACTCCTTTTTTGGCGAGTGGTGCGTGGTGATCGATACCACTCACCACTCACCCCATCATCCCTTGGCCTGAACGCTCGTCGAACCCTCTGTCTTCTTTGAGGAATAGTGCACTTGCGTCAACAGGTCATCGGCTGTCGACGAGACCGTAACGGAGATATTGGTCAGGCGGTTCTTGAAGAACGTGAAGAAGAAGATGGCTGGGCAAGCGATGGCGACGCCGACGAGCGTGACGACGAGGGCGTGGGAGATTTCGCCCGCCAGGTCAGCCGCCTTCGGAGCACCGCCCTGCTCACCGAGCTTTTTGAACGCGCCGATCATTCCGGACACGGTGCCGACCAGCCCGAGCAACGGCCCGAGCGTGCCGATGATACCGAGGTAACTGATCCAGGCGTCCTTCTTGGCCTTTTCGGAATCGTTGGCGGCCGCCATTGCCTCGCGGGCATCATCGATGCCGAACTTCAGCCGGCGCATCCCCGCCGTCAGCACGCGTGCGATGTAGGTCCCCTCGTCCTGGCATAGCGCGAACGCCTGCTTATATCCTTCTTTCGTCTGCTTGTTCACAAGGTCCAAGAAGTCTTCGACGAAAGACTTCGGCATCGCATCGCCCAGCCGCAACTCCAATATCAGGATGATAATCAGGGCCACCATGCCGACCGAGATCGCCGCGAAAATCAGGCCGAACGGAATGCCGATCGATTTGAAAAAGTGCACGACCGGGTTTTCCGGCGAACGATCCTCATCATCTTTTTTTTCCTCATCCTTCTTTTCTTGTGCTTGCACCGTAGTCGGCGCGAGCAACACGCCGGCGGGCACAACCAATCCAAACAGGAACAAGCTCACCAGGCTGGTGAGCGTGGCAGAGCGAAGGTGGCTGACGGCACTCAAAAGCATGGATGTCGTTCCTGGCAAAAACGAGGCGCTACGCCCCTGGCATGAAGCTCGCATTCGCGGATTTGCTGGGCGGGACCGCTGGTTTCCACTACCGCAGGTAATCATATCATGAACGGCGCCGCTTGCACCGGTCAAGCTATTGCCTTTGGTCGCCTGGAATAAAATATGAGTTCCCGAATCCAGTGTCCCGCAAACTTCGCTTACGCTTCAGGCTCCGACGGGTTCTCGTCGGATGGCGTATCCTCCGCCTGTTCCTGTAAGCCGTCGCAGCAATGGATTTCGCCGTGCCCTTCGCATTCGGGGCACGGCACGAGTTGCCCGTTGACGTAGAACAACCGCCGGCCATGACAGAGCGGGCAGAGCATTTTCGTTCCTTGCATTTACGTTTAGCGCTCGCGTGGCGCCGTGCGAGCGCTAAACGTAAACGGCCATTACTTTCTCAGGCGCCCCGCCAGCCAGGCGGCGACCTCGGCGGGCGTCGCCGGCTCGGAACGCAGCGTCATCAAGTCGTGCGCCGGCCGGCTGAACATCGCCGCCTTGTACGCCGCCTTCAGCGTCTTGTCGTCTACCCGGCGATTCAGCCCGTCCACGAGCCCCTCCATCCGCAAGCCGCGCTTGGCGTTCGCGTCGGCCAGAGTCGGCAGGTCGTTCGACGGCAGAACGCCGGGGATGACGGCGTCGTGCGGGAAATAGCAGAACGTGCTGTCGAGCATCGACCGGAAGCTGACCATGCCGCCGCGGACGTAGATCGCCTTGACATTTTCGCCGCCGAACAGGCCGCCCAACAGCGCCAGCGTGCCCCCCATCGGCTCCGATTGCCTCGGCATATTGCTGACGTCGTACGGCTTGGCGAACACCGAGTCCTCATTGTTCGGCTCGGCAAACGAATCGCCCCACAGCGAGATGTTGCTGAAGCCTTGCTTGGGCAGTTCGCGCATCAAGAGGACAAGTTCCTGCAACTGCACGCCGGGGACCGTCTGGCCATGCATGAGCAGCGAGGCCGAATACGACGTGCCGCCGCTCTGTCGCCCGCGTCCGTCGGCCGCGGTCTCGCCCGTGCCACGTAGATCAGGTAGAGCGACCGCGACGCCGCTCTTGAGCAACTCATAGATCGTCTCGGCCCGATGCTTGAAGAACCCCGCTTTGCCTTCCTGGGCCAGGCCGATGACCACCGGCGGGTTCTTGACGCCATTGGGCTTCATGATGACGACGGGGATGGCAACGTTGCTGTCGTGGCGATAGACGCACTTCGTCAGCGAGAAGCCAACGTCCATCTTCGGGTCCCAGGTCGCGACTTCCTCGACCTTGCAGTTCCCCGTCGGCAACGCGGAGACGCCGAGCAGCCGCAGCCAATTCTCCTGCGCCTCGCTTTTTGATCCGCCACCCTCGCGCCCGCGAATCACTTCCAGCATCGTCTTCGGCTTCAACTCCGTGCGTGCTTGGTCGGTCCAGCATTGCAGCTCGCTGGACAGGTAGCGTTTCTTGTTCTCTTCCGGGATGGGCAGGCCGAACCACGTGGTCAGCGTCGGGTAGATCGGCTTGCGATGCTCGAAGCCGATGTTGTTGCAGTGGGTCGAATCGGGAGCCATGCCGCGCACCGAGCCTCGGCCATGCGAGGAAGCGAGCTTGTCCTTGGCGTCGTAGAAGCCCCAGATGGTGTTGAAGCGTTTCCAGACCGGATCGCGATCTTTGTCCCAGGCAAACTCGTGGCCATAGACCAGGCCGCGCGGCGCGATCGAGCCGACGATGAGCCAGGGGAGAAAGCCGTCCTTTGCGGAGACCTTGAGGTTGCGCGTCGATTCCCACGACCCGCCGCCCATATAGTTGAAGGCGAGCTCGGCATCTTCACCGAGCTTGCCCGTTTCCGGCTGCGGGCCGCCGAAGTTGAACGGCGCCGACGCCGTCACGCGCGGATCGAGTGCGGCGAAGACGGCGCACGGGTCACCGCCTCCCGCCACTGAGCCGAACACCATGATCTTCGATTTGTCGATGTTGGGCCGTAGGTAGAGCACATCGACACCGCGCATCAGGTCCCACACCATCCAGCCGACCAGGCTTTCGCCGACGAGGTGCAGTTGCAGCGCATTATTGTAACGGAAGCGGTAATCCTGCCGGCCTACTTCGTACTTCTCCGGATACGACTTGGCGTCGACGAACGGATGCTGCCGGCGTTCGCCGTGGCCCAGCATGTCGGGGACCAGCACCATGCAGCCCTGCTTGGCCCAGAGGATACCCATGTCTTGAAGCTCGCCCTGCGTCTTTGGATTGTGATGGCTGTGAACGACGATAAAGCCGGGGTGCTGCTTGTCATTCTTGGCGTCGCCGGCGGGGACATACAGATTCGCCGTCACATAGAAGCCAGGTCGGCTTTCGTAGATGATGTTCTCGATCGTGTAGCCTTCGCCTTCGATCTTCTTGGTGACGACGACTTTGACGCTCTTGGGCGCGTCGGGGAACTGCCCGAGTGATTTACGCAGTAGCGCAACCTTTTCATCGCGGAGTCGCTCCCAGTCGGCCTTCGTCTTGATCGAGCGCCAGGCTTCGACATCCTTTTTGTTGACGTCCTCGCGCAGTTTCTTGATTGATTCCCAGCGCAACTTGGCGTCAGACGACTCGGCGTCGAAGACGCGCGGGTTCATCTTCTGCAATGTGGCGATAATGTCGGCGTCCTGCGCGCCGGCGATTGCGCCGACGATCAGCGCAATGACGATGGCAAAAAGGTTGCGCATGGTGGTTCCCCCCGTGTTTAGTCGCTCGCCTTTGGCAAGTACGAACGCACGCGCTCGCCAGAGGCGAGCGGCTAAACTACGTTTCGTCGATCTTACTCGGATGATTGGAGACATACCAACGAATTTGCCTTGCCAGGCCCAAAAGGACTTTGACCTCCATCTCGCTCAGCCGCGCCTTGCCGAGCAGATGCCGAATCGCGTGCATGAGGGCATCGGCCTTGTCGCCGTAGAGGAAGTGGATTTCCGCAAGGGCAGTTTGCAGTTGGCGAAACATGTGCTCTTGCGATTCGAAGTTGGCAAGCGTTTCCTCTCCCCTCTCCGCTCCGGGGGAGAGGGGTTGGGGGTGAGGGAGCGGGAGTGGCGGCGAACTCACCCCGCGCATTCCCAACCCGTTTCCCACGATCGGGAGAGCTGTTTCTGCACACTTGTACAACTCATACAGGCACACCGCCACAGCCTGACTCAGATTGAGGGATCGATACCGATCCGCAGTCGGAATCTCGATGACGTAATGGCAGCGCACGATGATATCGTTGACGAGCCCGTTCGGTTCCGGGCCAAACAGAATCGCCGCGGGCCGATCGGCACGCAGGGCTTCGACGATGTGCGGCACGATATGGTCCGGCGTGTCGACGTTCTGCTGGCGAAATAGGCCGCCGGTCCGCGCCGAGGTGCCGACGACCAGGACGCAATCGCGGATGGCGTCGTCGAGATTGGCGACGATGCGAGCGTTATTGAGGATGTCCTCGCCGTGGGTTGCCATCTGCTTCGCGTTGCGTTCATGGCGGTCGGCGATGGGATTGACGAGGACGAGATCGGCCAGCCCAAAGTTGGCCATGACGCGCGCCGTCGCCCCGAGGTTGCCGGGGTAATGGGTTTCGACCAGGACAACGCGAGCATGTTCGAGGGACATAGTCGTTTGCAGTTTACGTTTAGCGCTCGCAAGGCGCCGCGCGAGCGCTAAACGTAAGCTGATTTACTCCCCGCCCCCCGCCAACTCAACCGCCATCTGCTTGCACTTCTTCAAGTCTAGCTTGCCGCTGCCCAGGATCGGCAACTCGCCCACCTGATAAAAATCGCGTTGGCTCGGCACGTAGATGTTCGGCAACCCGCGCTCGTTCAGCTTCTGCCATACCTCCTTCGGCGTTGTCTCCGTCAACGCCAGGTGCAGGACGATGATGCGCTCTCCTTTCTTGGCATCAGGCACCGCAGTCACCGCGCACACTTTTTCGTTGGTGTTCAGAATCTGATGCAGTTCGTCCTCCACTTTCTCGAGCGGAACCATCTCGCCGCCGACTTTGGCGAATCGCTCTTCGCGGCCGGTGATGGTGATAAAGCCGTCCTCGTCGATGAACGCCAAGTCGCCGGTGATGTACCAGCCGCCATCGACGATCTTTTTTTGCGTCAGCTCGTCGCGGCCAAGGTACCCCTTCATGACGTTGGCGCCGTACATGAGGAGCAAGCCCTCCTGGCCTTGCGGGAGGTCTTGTAGCGTCTCACGATGGACGATTCGGGCGGCGACGCCGGGGATCGGCTGGCCAATCGTGCCGGACTTGTTGCCCTTCTGCGTCGTGCTGCCGTCCGTCCAGTCGGGCACGTTGACCGACGCGACCGGCGACAACTCGGTGCAGCCATACCCTTCCAAAGGCTCGACGCCGAACTTCTGCTTGAACTCGGCGGCCAACGTCGGCGGCATCTTCTCGGCGCCGCAGACTATGATGCGTAACGTCTTGAAATCGTCCGGCTCGCAACGACGCAAGTAGCCTCGCAGGAAGGTTGGCGTCGAAAGAAAGATGGTGCACGCGTGCTTTTTGCACAACTCGCCGATCTCGCGCTGCTGGAGCGGATTGGCGTGATACACCGTCGAGGCGCCGACTTGCAGCGGAACCCACAGTGTCACCGTGTAGCCGAAACTGTGGAAGAACGGCAAGATGCCGAGCAGCCGGTCGTCGGACTCGGGATCGATCGCCTGAATGACCGACTCGGCGTTGGAGACGACGTTGCCATGCGTGAGCATGATGCCCTTGGGATCACCGGTGGAACCGCTCGAAAAAATGATGGTGCAGACGTCGTCGGCCGTGTGCCCGCCGAGGCCCATCAGGACATATTCGTGGAACCATCCGGGCAGAAGCAGGACGCCGAGGAAGGTCATCCAGCGTTCCATCGTTCCGATGTCCTTGCGGAAATCTTCGAGATAGATCAGCTCGACGCCGGGGCCAGGATCGATCGGGAGTTTGTGCGTGAAGAGCTTCGACGTGAGGATCTTGGTGATCTTGCATTGCTGAATCGACGATTGCACGATATTCGGCGCCGAGGTGTAATTGAGATTGACGGAAGTCTTGCCCATGCAGGCGAGGCAGATGTTGGCCATGGCCGCGCCGGCGCCGGGTGGAAGCCAAACGCCGACCATCGCATCATCGCCCAGGAGCGGAGCAAGTCGCGGCAAGAGCAGCTTGACGCCGACTAGCACCTCGCCGTAACTGAGTTCCGGTTGTGCGGCGTTCTCGTCGAGAATGCACGAGCGAAACGGGTGCGCCACCGCTTGCCGGACGAACTGCCGATGCACCGGCTTGCGCTCGCTCGTTCGCCGCACTGCCGATTCGGCCGAGAGCTTCTGGATCGCTTGTCGAACCGTGAACGCATCGGACGTCGCGGGCAGGGGCTTGCCGATGTTGACGTGTACTGTGAACGGAATGCGTTGCGGCAACTTCCAGAGGAACTTGCCGCCTTGAAAGCTGAATATGCTGCCCCAGACGTGGTCGATACAGATCGGCACAATCGGCGCGGGGCTGCGTTTGAGTATCTGCTCGAAACCGCGCTGGAACGGGAGTAGAAAGCCGGTCCGCGTGATGCCCCCTTCGGCGAAGATGCAGACGACTTCGCCTTCGGCAAGTGCTTCGCTCGCGGCGCGCAGGGCCTGGATAATGGCACGCGGCCCGCCGTTGCCCTGGATCGGGATCACGTTGCTGAGTTCGAGAATCCAGCGCACCACCGGGATGTTCATGAACGGCGCCCAGATCAGAAAGCGCACGCTGCGCCCCGTCGTCGCCATGATCAAGAACCAGTCGATGAAGCTCACGTGGTTGGAGACGATCAGCACCGGCCCGGTTTCCGGGATGTTTTCCAGCCCCTGCAACCGAACGCGGTAGATCGTGTGCGTCAATATCCAGAGCGGCACACGCACAAGAAAGAAATTCCGAAACGTGCCCACCAGCATGAACAAGAGAAAGCACGCAATCAGAAGCATCCACCAGAATTCGACGAGCAAATCCCAGATCACGCGGCAACTCCTTGCGTTAGCCGGACGCGCAAGCGACGGATTCCAATCGCACGCTTGCAAGATAGCCCACGCTAACGGTTGAACAGTAACCACAAGCGCGGGCTACGTCAAGAGTCTGCTTGATGGATTTCAGAATTCGCCGCGAAAAAACACAAAGATCGCACAAGGGATTTAGCCGGGATAAAACCACGGAGCGAAGCGTTCTCCTTACTTCTCATCCGTGCCATCCGTGCGATCCGTGGTCCATGGACTTTTTGTCTCGCTTGCGTTTTTTCGCGGCTACTTGCATTTGGCTATTCCCACGACATGCCATGCCGCTGCCATCAAATCGTCAAGCACGACAAATGGTTTGGCCAGGTGGAACTGGCTTTCGTCGATCGGATGGCCGGTGCGGACCAGAATGCAGCCTCGGCAGCCGGCGTTCTGGCCGGCGAGGATGTCGCGCAAGCTGTCGCCGATCATCCACGATTCGGCGAGGTCGAGGCGCAGTTCATCAGCTGCGCGCAGCAAAAGCCCCGGCGCCGGTTTGCGATCGGGATGCTCGATCGCCAGCTTGTCCTTCGTTAACGGCGCCACCGTGCAGGAGTAGATGCCATCCAAGACAACGCCGGCCAGTGCAAGTTGCCGCTGCATCTCCGCGTGGATGCGGTCCAGGTCGTCGTCGGTCATCATGCCTTGCCCGACTGCCGACTGATTCGTGACGACGACGCAAGCGAAGCCAGCCTCGCCCAGCAGTTGAAGGGCCTCCGCGGCGCCCGGTAGAATCTGCATGTGTTCCGGCTCGGTGATGTACGAGCGATCGACATTGATGGTGCCGTCGCGGTCGAGAAACACTGCAGGCCGAAGTGCCGACATGAGCCCCTCCGTGGTTTTCTCTCCTCGTAGGGTGCGTGAAACGCACCGGGTGCCCTGGACGGTGCGTTTCACGCACCCTACGAAACACGTGCAAGAATTGGATTATTGCGTCAGTGGATATTGCTTGGCACGCCAGTCGCGGATGCCACCGTCCATGCTGATAATGTTGGTGTACCCCATTTTTTGCAAAGCATCGGCCGCGAGGGCCGAGCGAAAGCCGCCCCCGCAGTAGAGCACGATCGGCGTGGCGGTGTCCGGGACCTTGGTCTCGATGTCGCGCTCGATGACGCCTTTGCCGATGTGGATAGCGCCGGGAACATGCCCGCTTGCGTACTCGCTCTCTTCGCGCACGTCGATCAGCAGGAACTTCTCGCCTTTATCGAGCTTGGCCTTGACGTCATCGACCGTGCATTCTTTCACGCGGCTCTTGGCCTCGTTGACGATCTGCAAAAATCGCGGCGTGTGTTTGGCCATGAAAATCCCCTATCGGGTTCTCCGTTGGAAGTAGCGAGGATTTGTTGCAATCAGTCGTAAAAATCACGATACCAGTAATGCACACAACGGTCAACGCACACGACTATATCCCAGGCAAGCGGATTTCCTTATCTTGGTCGACGACCGGATTGTAGAAACGCATTGTCTTCAGCTTCCAACCGTCCGGCTCGAGTACGAAATCGGTTTCGACGCGGTACCAGAAGTTGTACCCGCCGCCTGTTCCAGAGATATGGAAGCTCGTCGTTGCACGCTTCTTTTCGCGCGAGATTTCCTCCGCCTTGAACTTCTTGACGGTCAAGTCGGTCACGCGCCTCGCCTCGATCTGCTTGCGGGCGGCGGCGTAGAGATCGTCGCGCGACAGCGCGTGATAGCGAAAGTCCCTGGAAATGTGCTTGAAGAGATCGTCGGTCTTGCCCGCCATCACAGCGTCAGTCATGGCGTTGATGTTGTTTTCAAGCTGCTGGGCGTCCGTGATGTAGAATCGGCTGACCAGAAACAGAACAGCGATCAGAGCGATCGGAATGCCGGTGTACCAGAGATATTGGCTCTGGCGATTCGTCCACCAGACCCAGGCCAGCGCCGCCGCGATGACGCCGAGGAGGATGTAGAGAACGGTCGCGTTGTCGACGAACCAAGCCATGGCGATCCTTGAGAGTCGCTCATCTTCGCTGACGCTTCACGCTCTGATCACGCACCGGCCATGTCGGGCGGCGGTTTCTTGGACGTCGGCATTCGGCGACCAGGGCGAAAAAACACGCACGCCGTCACGATGAGCCCAAGACCGGCGGCGATGGATGTCCGACGAACGGCGCCATCGTCTGCGTACATTGGCACAAGGGGCACCGTCGCGGGGATGTGTTCGATCGCAAATGGAACGGCGATCACCAGCGCCAACAGCACGACGCCGACCGAGATTGTGCCGAGGAACAATAGCCAGGGCAACCAGACATCACGCAATCCTTGCAACATGGGGATCATCCGGTTTACATTTAGCGCTCGCCCGGCGTCTGGCGAGCGCTAAACGTAAACAGCGAACACTTATTCCTGGTACCGCGCCCGTTTGCCGAGGTCCTCCTCGATGCGCAGCAGCTGGTTGTACTTGGCGATGCGGTCCGTGCGACTCGCGGAGCCGGTCTTGATCTGCCCGGCGTTGGTGGCGACGGCGATGTCGGCAATCGTCGCGTCCTCGGTTTCTCCGGACCGGTGGCTGATCACAGAAGCGTAGCCGTTGCGACGTGCCAACTCGATGGCGTCGAGCGTCTCGGTCAGTGTGCCAATCTGGTTCACCTTGATGAGGATGGCGTTGCCGGCCTTCTTGTCGATGCCTTCTTGCAAGCGATTGACGTTGGTGACGAACAGATCGTCGCCCACAAGCTGCACTTTGTGGCCCAACTCCCGGGTGAGCCGCTGCCAGCCGGCCCAGTCGTCCTCGGCCAGGGCGTCTTCGATCGACACGATCGCTGGCCACTTTTCGACGAGGGCTAGCCAGGTGTCGACCATCTCGTCGCTCGAGACGATCTTCTTCGAGCTTTTGAAGTAGCAATAACCGACCTTCCCCTGCTTCTTGGCTTCTTCGAACAACTCGGTGCAGGCCGGGTCAAGTGCGAACGTGATGTCCGTGCCTAGCGTGTAGCCGGCGGCCTCGACGGCCCGCTTCAACAACTCGAGTGCTTGGTCGGGTGTTTTGAGATCAGGGGCGAAGCCGCCCTCGTCGCCGACGGCCGTATTGAGTTCCTCGTCGTGGAGCACTTTCCTTAGGCTGTGAAAGACCTCCGCGCCCATGCGCAGGCCTTCGCGGAACGACTTGGCGCCGCGCGGCTGAATCATGAACTCCTGGAAATCGACGGTGCTGTCGGCATGCTTGCCGCCGTTGAGCACGTTCATCATGGGCAAGGGCAGCACCTTGGCGTTCGTGCCGCCCAGATACCGGTAAAGCGGCAAACCAGCCGATCGCGCGGCGGCATGAGCAACGGCGAGCGAAACGCCGAGGATCGCATTGGCGCCGAGATTCTTCTTGTCCGGCGATCCGTCCAGATCGATCATGGCCCGGTCAATGGCGACCTGTTCACTCGCCTGCATGCCGACGAGTTTCGGCGCGATGATCGTGTTGACGTTCTTGACGGCCGTGAGCACGCCTTTGCCGAGGTAGCGCTTGGGGTCCTTGTCGCGCAGTTCGAAAGCTTCATAACCGCCGGTGCTGGCGCCGGACGGGACCGCGGCGCGGCCGATGGCGCCGTCAAGGAGAATGGCATCGACTTCCAGCGTCGGATTGCCACGACTATCCAAAATCTCGCGGGCGTGAATGCGTTGGATTTCCATGAACGTGCGCCTCGTGACCACTTACGGGATGGTGCATGTACATCGATGGTATAGGTTTTCCGTCGCGAGTTTCTATTCCCGTCATTTACACCTTTGCGAACTCCCAGCGCCGCGCGAGCACGAAGCGCAAACCGGTGACCTATTGGCGGCGTGCCATGCGTTTCATCAAGTAATAACCCAATGCCCGATCGACCGGTTCATCCGTCCGCATTGGATGATAATCAATCTGCAAATTTGCCGCCTGCACTTTGAGCGTATGGCAAAACGCCTGGAAGTTCTTCAAATACTCGTCGCGGGCCATCGCCGGTTCCATCTGGCGAAACTGATCGCCGGCTTCGAGGCTCTGAAATCGCGTTCGCCGTGAGAAGGGGAACTCGATCTCCTCCGGCGCCAGGATGTGGAAGAGCAGAATCTCGTGCCGGCGATGGCGCAGATGGCGCAGGGCGTGAATCAGCCGATTCACCTGATCGAAGCAATCGGAGAAGATGAGGAGCATGCCGCGCCCGCGAAGCTGCCCCGCCAGGCGATCCCAGATCGGCGCAAGGTTGGTCTCGCCACCGGGCGCCGTCCCCTCCAGCGTGCGCAGGATGTGCATCAGTTGCTTCGATGTCGAGCGCGGAGGTAGGAGCGTTCGCAGCCGATGGTCGTGAACCGCCAAGCCGACGGCGTCGCGCTGGTGCAGCATCAGATACGCCAAGGACGCGGCCAGGAATTGAGCGTACTGAAATTTGCTTATCGAATTCTCACCGTGGTAGGCCATGCTCCCGGACGCATCGACGAGCAAATGGGCGTGCAGGTTCGTTTCTTCCTCATGTTCCTTGATGTAGTAGCGATCCGTTTTGCCGAAGGCGCGCCAATCGATGTGGCGAATCTCGTCACCCGGATAATATTGCCGATGCTCGGCGAATTCGACGCTGAAGCCCTTGAAGGGGCTCTTGTGCACGCCGCTCAAGAAACCCTCGACGACCTGGCGCGCGATCAGGCTCAGCCGGCCGAACTTCGCCAGCGTGGTCGGATCGAAGAGCGATTTGGCGCCCGGCATGGTCGGATTTCCCCGTTGTCTCCTATTACACTTTACGGCGCGCCGACAATTTCGAACGCAAATAGGCGGGGAATGGGCCAGACTGGCGCCTCTCGCACCGCGAAAGGGCGGTCATTCGCGAAGCGCAGGACGACAAAAAAGTGATTCACGAAAGCATGAGGCAGGCACGACAAGGCTCGCAATGCTCGATTTCGAGCTCCCGTTTTTCGTACTTTCGTGATCAAGGCTGGTCTGACGGCGTGGCTCTGTTCCGAATGCTATTTCATCAGGTAGTCGCCAGGGATGTTTTCCGTAACGTTCGGCTCCAGTTTGAGCGCGATCGCGAAGTCTTCGCGGGCGCGATCGGCTTGCTTCAAGGTATGCTGGGCCAGTCCGCGGTTGCGATAGGCGGCGGCGAAGTCGGGGGCCAACTCGATCGCTCGCGTAAAATCGGCCAGCGCCCTTTGATGATCTCCCTTCACGCCGTGCGCGGTGCCGCGATTGTTGAAGAGTTGTGGATCGCGCTCTTCACGGCGAATCGCTTCGCTCAGGTCGGCGACGGCCTTGTCGCCCTGTCCCATTTGCGTGTAGGCATTGCCCCGGTTGCTGTACGCCAGCACATTTTCCGGATCAAGCTTGAGCGCCTCGTCGAAGTCTTTGACGGCGGCGGCGTATTGCTTCTTGCGATGCTGAGCGAAGCCGCGATTGATGAAGGCGTCGACGTATTTGCCATCGAGTTCGATCGCCTTGCTGAAGTCTTCGATGGCGCGATCGAACATGTCGACGCTGAGGTAAAGCAAGCCGCGATTCAAAGCGATGGCCGGATCCTTGGCGTCGAGCGCCATGGCTTTTGTCAAGTCATTGATGCCTTCCGCCGTCTTGCCCTTGCTCTTCAGGAGCAAGCCGCGATTGATCCACGGCGATGGAGCGTTCGGCTCGAGTTGGATCGCCTTGTCGTAGTCCGCCAATGCCTTGTCGATCTCGTCGTTCGCCATGTAGGCGACGCCGCGATTGAAATAGGTCTTGGCGTCCTCTTTCGCCTGGAGCGACATGGTGTACCAGGCAATGGCTTGGTCGTAGTCACCGACGGCGAAGAACCCGTTGCCTTTTTGCCGCAAGCCGGGGGCGTCATCCGCTTTGGGCAGTTCTTCCGGCACGTCCGGCGACATCATGTTCAGGATCGGTTCGAGCGGGTCCGGCCGGTCATCATCACGAGATGATTGCTCGGCACAACCGATGAGAATCCCTAAAAAGAGAGGCGTCAAGAGTTTGCGCACGGCCTGCCATCCTTGTCAAAACGCGAATAATAGGTCCTGTCGTTAGAATCGGCAAAACCGGCGTGAATCCTTTAGTCGTGTGGTCTGGACGCTAATGGCTGGGGTGCTCCAATCCTTAGGAATTGGGACGCTCGGTTGAATTGCTGAAGCAAAATCGAACCGTCAAGCAGGCAGTCATCACTTTTTCGAGATCTTGCGCAGGCGATCTACGAGATTCGGAGGCGCGACGAAATGAAATCGCCGACCGACCCGGTTGCCGACCAGTAGCCCCTTTTTTTCCAGGCCGAGCAAATCAGTCCGCGCGGTCGCCAGGGTGACTTGGTGGGCCGTGGCGTGAGACTCGTAGGTGAAGAAGGTGTCCGGGTCCTTCTGAGCTGCTATCAAAATCGCGCGTTGGCGATCATTAAACAGGGCTGGCAACAGCACGCGGGTGAGACGACGTTTCTCGGCGATTTTCCCTGACAGATACTCGTGAAATGCCGCGATACTTCGTTCGATGACCTCAACATGGTAGAGTAGGAAATAAGTGAGGTCGTTATCATCCTGTTCCGTGTTCAAAAAAGCCGTTGGGTACTGTTTCGGCTGTTTCAGAATAATCGATGAAATGGTCAGGTATTCGATCAGCCAGTAGCGATGCCGAAGCATGGACCAATAAAACAGGGCCCGTGCCGTGCGTCCGTTGCCGTCAACAAACGGATGATCGTAGGCCAGCCAGAAATGCAATAGGACAGCGCGAATCACCGGGTGAATAAACTTGCCGTCTTTTTGCCCGTCGGTGTTAGCGAAGGCGCATAATTGTTTAACACGGTCGGGAAGTTCGCTTGCGAGTGGCGGCTCGTGAAGTATCTGGTGATCCTCGTCGTCCCACACAGTGATTTTCTCGTCCTCGCGGCGGAGTCGGCCACAGGCTTCGTCTTCGAGCGTCCCCTGCGTTAACTGACGTTGAGTCTCCATCAGAAGATCCGCAGTCAAGGGCTCGTCACGGCGCTGGTTTAACATCTGAATCGTTCGGTAGTTGTTCATCACCATCCGTTCGTGAGCGTTCTGCGGTTTTTTTTTCTTCATGAGCATTTCTTTGGCCTCTTTGCGCGTCACGACGGCCCCCTCGAGTTCGCTAGAAGCAATGGCTTCTTCGCAGAGGGAACTGATCAGATAGCGTCGTTGGTCGTCCTCCGATGTCAGTTCGGGCCAGGCGGCTTGAACGGAGCCTCCCAGATGGATGTCAATGAAATGAAGCAACCGCTGCACGGAAGGCGGGATCTGAAACTGAAATGGTCTCCCTTTGGTATCGTGCAGCGGAATCAGTTGCCGCACGCCGGTGTTGCGGGAGAACTTGACACAACGCCAGGCATCATCCGGTGTTAGTCCGACCTTATGTGCCCGGAAGGAACACTCCTCCCAATTCCACATTTCGCTGTTTGCCTGCTCCACCCACTCTTGAACGGGTACTTCCGCGAACTTGACGAGCAAATCCGTTGTGAACCCATACATGACGGCGGCCGCGGACGGCCCTTTTTTTGGCCTTCGCATTGCTAGACTTGACCCATATCTTTTAATTTGTCACAAAATAAAAGATAATGCTCTTTGGCGGCTCTGTCAACAAATTTCAATTTGAATTAAATTAAAACTTGTTGAATCGTGGCCAAGTCTCTACCACCTCATCCCCCCATCGTACCGGCCAAACACGTCCGCCAGCGCGTTCATGATCTCACCCACGGTGCAACGGGCCGCGGCGGCATCCAGAAGGATTGGCATCAAGTTCTGTTTCGTCCCGGCAATGCGCTTGATTTCGTTTAGCGTCCGCGTCACCGTGCCGGAATCTCGGCGCGCCTTTAGTTTCTTGAGCCGATCGATCTGCTCGGTCTCCACGGAATGATCGACCTGCAAGATATCGATCGGCTTCTCGTCCTTCTCGACGAACGCATTGACGCCGACGATCAGCTTGCGCCGGGCGTCGATCTCTCGCTGGTAGACGAAGGCGGCGTCGGCGATTTCGCGGCGGAAGAAGCCGACCTCGAGTGCCGCGATCATGCCGCCTTGGTGCTCGATGTGCTCAAAGTACTTGCGCGCCTCGTCCATCATCTGACGGGTGAGGGCTTCGACAAGGTAGCTGCCGCCCAGCGGATCGACGGTATTGGTGACGCCGGTTTCATACGCGAGCACTTGCTGCGTGCGCAGTGCGAGGGTGACGGCATGCTCGCTGGGCAACGCCAGCGTTTCGTCCATGCTGTTGGTGTGGAGCGACTGACAGCCGCCCATCACCGCGGCCAAGGCTTGATAAGCGACGCGGATGAGATTAACTTGGGGCTGCTTATCCTGCAGCGAGCAGCCCGCTGTCTGGGCGTGAAAGCGCAACTTCCACGACGCCTCTTTTTTGGCGCCGTATTTGTTCCGCATCGCCTCGGCCCAAATGACGCGGGCGGCACGGTACTTGGCGATTTCCTCGAACAGGTCGTTGTGCGCGTTGAAAAAGAAACTCAACCTTGGCGCGAAGTCGTCGACGTCCATGCCCCGATCCAGGCACTGATCGACATAATGCAATCCGTCGGCGAGCGTGAACGCCAATTCTTGCACCGCCGTCGAGCCGGCCTCGCGAATGTGATAACCGCTGATCGACACCGTATTCCACTGCGGCACGTCCTTGGCACAGAACTCGATCAGGTCGCACACCAGGCGCACCGAAGGCACCGGCGGGAATACGATTTCATTCTGAGCGTGAAATTCCTTAAGGATGTCGTTCTGAATCGTGCCGCGCAAGAGCTTCCAATCGACGCCGCGTTGTTTCGCTCCGGCCAGGAAATAGGCCATCACGATGATCGCTGGGGCGTTAATCGTCATCGAGACCGAAACGTCGGCCAAGTTGATGCCGTCAAAGAGAACGAGCATGTCGTCGAGCGAATCGACGGCAACGCCCAGCCTGCCGACCTCGCCGAGCGAACGCGGGTCGTCGGAATCGAGGCCCATCAGCGTCGGCAGATCGAAGGCGGTGGACAGGCCGGTTTGGCCCTTGTCGAGCAGGAACTTGAAACGCTCGTTGGTCTGCGCCGCCGTTCCGAAGCCCGCAAACTGGCGCATCGTCCAAAGCCGGGAGCGGTACATCGACGCATGGACGCCGCGCGTGAACGGATATTGGCCCGGATAGCCGAGATCAACCTCCGGGTCGAAGTCGCCCAAGTCCTCCGGCGTGTAAAGCGCCTCGATCGGCACGCTCGACACGGTGGTCGGCGGCTCCTTCCGCATCGGGGCGGCGGCGTTTTCCTTCTCCCAACGTTCCTGCGCGGCAGTGTCGGCAACCGTAGCCATGTGCTTATCCTCGCCTTCAATACCTAATGCCATTCTACACAATCGACGCCGCGCTGGGCGTTCAGGCGTCTATCGCGATTTTCACCTTGTCGCCGTGTTCGCGCAATATCAATCGTGCTTTGTCTTCGACCGCGATCATGGCGTTGCGCGGCCGCTTGAAACGGCCGGCAAACTCCTCGTCAGGCTGCCACGGCGGAGTCTCTCCTTCGGTCCATCGTTCGAAAACGACCGCCCCTTCCCAGGCGCCGGCCTTGTAACACACCATGCCGAACGCCGAGCGATATTCCTTCGCACTTACCTGCGTCCAGCGTTCCTTGCGCGGTGTATGTCGGCTCATGGGGCATACTTCTTTACTCGACGGTGTACCTGAACAAGAGCTCCAAACTCGTTCGATTTCAAATTCTCCCCGGCACACGAATGGATGTCAAGGCTTACCGCCCATGAATCTCGGCAGCCGTCGGAATACAATAACTCCCGCCGATCTTGCCGTTCCACACCACGAAGGGATGCTCGCGTGCCGGACGAAATGGGACAACTGCCTGCCTGGGTTCGCCGACGGGATGGAAGCCAGGTTCCGTTTGACGCGGATCGAATCTGTCAATCGTTGTACGCGGCAGCCGAGTCGCTTGGGCCGGCCAGCGCATTCTTGATGCGCGAGTTGACGGACGCCGTAGTTCATTTCTTGGCGCGGTCCGATGCTTCGGGCGTGCCGACCACCGACGACATTGCCGAGCACGTGGAAAAGATCGTTCGCGAACTGGGCCATCCGGACGTGGCTCGTCGTTTCGGCGAACAGCATAGGGATCATGGCGCCGCCACGCCGAAGGAATCGGCGTCGCCGATGGCTGTCAACATGTCGCCACAGCGATTTGTGCATGATTGCGCGGAGGCGTTCGCGGTGCGCACTATTTTCTCGCGCGACGTGGCGGCCGCCGTTGCCGAGGGCCTGCTGCACCCTGCGGGCCTTGACGCGCCGGCGTCGTTGTCGGCTTTGGTGTTGGAGACGAATCGGCTCGCGGAGATACCGTGGTGGTTGGCGCTGGATGATTGGCGGGCCTGCGCCGGCGCTCGATGGGTGGTGGAGAGTCCGGAATGGCTTTGCGCCGGCCATGCCCACCCCGCCATGACGCCGCACCTGTGTGATCGACTCTTGTCATTGCCGACCCTTGGTCAACGCGATGTGGAACTGCATCTCAACGTGCGCGAGCCGCCATTCTGGTCGAGCGCGCACCCGGCTCGCCCGCTGTTTGCATCGAGCGAGGACGAGGCAACATCGCTGGAACGTGCGAACTTTCTTGACGGCCTTGTCGAACGCTGGAAATCGCTGCACGCGCCAAGGCTGCCGACGTTGGCCTGGCACGTTCATGAGCGCAGTTTTCGCGATGACACCGAGCGCCGCCAGCTGCAGAATATGCTGCGCGAGGCGCTCTTGGGCAAGGCGGTTCGTTTCATCTTCGATCGTCCGCGCGGGTCGATCACACTGGCCGAGGGCCTCGACCGCAAGTGTCCGGGCGTGCTTATGGAGATTGGTCTCGACCTTGGCGCACTGGCGTATCGGCCTGAGGTCGAGCGTGACGGAGCGACATTGCTCAAAAAGCTGCCAAGCCTCGTGCGACTCGCCGTCAGCGCTGCCGGGCAGAAGAGGCAATACTTGCGCCGCCTTCCCGAATCGTCGCCGCTGAAACGCCGCTTTCTCGTGGCGCGGTCGGCCGCCGTCTTCACGCCTCGCGGGCTCGACGAAGCCGTCGTGCATCTGACGGGCGAGAGCCTGCTGAAGAGTCCGCTCTCGTTCGATTTCGCCATGCGCATACTCGACGCGATCAAGCGCGCCCTTCACGAGTCAGGCCGTTCGATCAACTTCGATTTGCGCATCGATAGCTCTGCATTGCCGTTCGCCGACGCCACGGTTGCGCCGAAAAAGCAACTGGAACTCGGCGGCAAACTGCACGCGCGCGCCGGCGCCGGCACGATGACGTTGCTCCTGGCCGACGGCTCGCTGAATGCGGACGCGTTGGTCGATCTCCTGCAGACCGCACTGAACGAGACGGCCGTCTCGCGGCTTCATCTCCAACGCGCTCGCACGGTGGTGCAGCAAGGCGAATTGGCGATCTAACGTCCGTGGTCCGTAGTCCGTAGTGCATGGCGACATCTAGAATATGCCACGGACTACGGACCAAGGACTACGGACCATGAAAGCTGAAATCCTCTCCATCGGCAGCGAGCTCACCACGGGTCAAAACCTCGATACCAACAGCCAATGGCTCAGCCTGCGGTTGGCGGAGATCGGCATTCCCGTTGGCTGGCACACCACCGTGGCCGACGATCTGCACGACAACATCGACGCGTTCCGTATCGCAGTCGATCGCGCCGATCTCGTACTGGCGACAGGCGGCCTGGGTCCGACCCTCGACGACCTGACGCGCGAGGCGGTGGCCAAAGTTGCGGGCGTGGACCTCGCCTTCGATGAAGTTTCTTTCGAGCACATCAAGCAACTCTTCGCCAGGCGCAATCGTCCCATGCCCGATCGCAATCGCGTGCAAGCGTACTTTCCGCACGGGGCCGAGATTGTGCCGAATCCCTATGGGACTGCGCCTGGATTCGCGATCCGGATCGTCAAGAGAACTGCAACGCCGCAAGCGGCATTGGTCATCGCCATGCCCGGCGTGCCCAGCGAGATGGTCGCCATGTTTCACGAGCAGGTGGCGCCACGCCTCCTGGCGCTGGGCATGGGCGGCGGCGTGCAGATCCAACGCAAGATCAACACCTTCGGCACCGGCGAATCGCACATCGAAGAAAAGCTCTTTGATCTAACGCGGCGCGGCCACGTTCCGGAAGTGGGCATCACCGCCAGCGACGCGACAATTGCCCTGCGCATCTTCGCGCGTGCGCTGACGATCGCCGAGGCGCAAGCACAGATCGCTCCGGTTGAGCAGACCATCCGCGATCGGCTCGGCAAACTGGTCTACGGCGTCGATGACGAGGAACTTCAGCACGCCGTGATCGGACTTCTCAATAGCAAGCGCAAGACCCTGGCGACCGCGGAGAGCATCACGGCTGGTCTGGTCGCGCATCGGCTCGGGCAAATCTCTGGGGCCAGCGTTTGGTTTCGCGGCGGCGTGGTGGCGTATTGTGACGCCGTCAAGGCCGAGCTTTTGGGGGTATCGCAGAGCATCTTGGACGCCCATGGCGCGGTGAGCGCGCCGGTCGCCGAGGCGATGGCTGTCGGCTGCCGAACGCGATTGCAGACCGACCTCGCCGTCAGCACAACCGGATTGGCCGGGCCGGGCGGCGCGACGCCGGACAAACCGATCGGCCTGGTCTTCGTCGGCCTGGCGTGGGACGGCGGCGTGGTTTCGACATCGTTCAACTGGGCTGGCACCCGCACCGAAATCCAAAGCCGCACCGCCAAGCAGGCGCTCAACGCGGTTCGGCTGAAGTTGTTGGAATCGGCGTAGCGCGACACCTGACGAGCCGAAAGCGCAGGCAACGGTCTTCGCACGGTCCGTCGCTTACGCTTCCAGTTCGTTTTCCCCTTGTATTGCCTCGCGTGATATCTCGGAGGATGATGTCCGAGTTATCACGAGGCCCGATCGCTGCCCGCCCATTGATTCCCACGCATGCGAGACCTAAGACTATAGGTTCTAGCACTTTCTTGCGGCGCATTTTGTTGAGGTTCATTCATGGCCATCACGATCAAGTGCACCTGCGGCAAGTCGCTCAAGGCGGATGAAAAATACCTGGGCAAGAAGGCGAAGTGCCCGGCTTGCGGCGCCAGCGTCCTCATTGAGGACCAATCGGCGAGCAAGAGCGAGCCGGAAGCGCCGAAGAAAAAATCCGCGCCGCCTCCCGATGATGATGACGACCGTGGCAGCAAGGTCCAATCGGAAGCGCCCAGGAAGAAGCCGGCCGCACGCAAGGACGACGATGACGACGATGATGATCCCGAACCGCGCAAGCCGATCAAGCGGCAAGAAGAGCCGAAGAAAAGCAACATGAAGATGTACGTCCTGGGCGGCTGCGGCGCCCTGCTCGTCCTGACGTGCTGCTTCAGCGGCCTCGGAACTGGGCTGCTTTTCATGATGGGCTGGTGGCCTTTCAATTCCGGCGCCGACCTTGCGTACGTTCATGACGACGTGGCCGGTTTCGTGTCCTTTCGCGTGGCGGACACCTGGAAGAGCGAGGCCGTCAAGGATTTCCTGGCCAAAGCGCCGGCTCAAGTGAAGTTAGGCGTCGATCAGATGCTCGCGGATATTGAGAAAAAAGGCGACATGAAAATCGAAGACGTCGAGCGCGTCACCGTGATCATGTCGTCAATGGAAAAAGGCAGGCAACCCGACGCCGTCGCCGTGGTGAAGACATCTAAATCCATCGACGAGAAGAAAGCCGTTGCGGACTTCGAAAAGGAAGCGAAAGATACGGCCAAGAAAAAAGACGGGGGGATTTACGTCCTCGAGAAAAGCGGCAAGGCGGTTCACTTCGCCAGCAGCAACATCGTATTGTTCGCCGACAACGAAGCGCACATCCGAGCCGCAATCAAGGGGGCAAGCAAAGCGCCAACATCCGCGGCAATCACGCGCGGGTTGCAGTTGGCGAACTCCGGCAAACACCTCGTCATGGCCTTCAAGGCCCCCAAGAAGCTCATCGACGACGGTCCCGGCGCCATGGCCGCCAACAAAGCTCCAACCATGAAAGAAATGAATGGCTTCATCATGAGCGGGACGGCCACCAAGGACTTGTCGCTAGAGTTTGTCCTCACCTTCCCATCCAAGGACTTGGCCACGAAAGCCAAAGGCGAAGCCGATGCATTTCACAAGGAAGCCAAGGATGAATTGGCCAAACCGGCGAAGGGTTTCTTTGCGCCGCCCAAGGGACTCATCGATTTTGTGAATGCCATGACCATCGAACAAAGTGGGTCGGAAGTCATCGTGAAGGGCAAGATCAGTGACATCGGCAGTATCATCGGCGGATTCATTGGCATGTTCGCCGGCGCCGGCCCGGATTTCGGCGCGGGGCCTCCTAACGTCGGTCCCGGTCCCGGTGACCCGATCATGGACGTTCGCATGGCCGCTCAGCGAGCTCAGAGCACGAACAATTTGAAACAAATCATGTTCGCGATGCACAACTTCCACGACAACAACAAATCGCTGCCCAATCACGCCATTCGCCATCCGCAGACCGGGCAGGAGTTGCTGAGCTGGCGCGTGGCGCTATTGCCGCACCTTGAACAGAATGCCCTTTACCAGCAGATAAGACTGAATGAACGCTGGGACAGCCCGCACAATCGCCAGTTCTGGAATCGCATGCCCAACGTTTACAAGCACCCCGGGAGATTTGACCAGGATCGCACCTACTATCAGGTCTTCCACGGCCCCGCCTCGGCCTTTCCCAAGACCAACCGCGCGCCGGGAGGCAATCCGCTCACCGGCGACATGCGCATGACGAGCATCACCGACGGAACCAGCAACACCATCTTCGTCGTCGAGGCCAGCACCAGCGTCAACTGGATGGCGCCCGACGACATCCCCTTCGTCATGGGCGACATCGGCTTGAGAAACCGCGTCGGCAACCACTGGACCAACCTAACGTTCCTCGCCGCGATGGGCGACGGAACCGTTCGCCCCATGCGCCGCACCATGACCCAGCAGAACCTCCAAGGCCTGATCACCCGCGCCGGCAACGAAGTCGTTAATCCCGACGAGTGAGATGTGGCCGCGAAAAAACGCATAAACACAAGAAGAGTCAACCACGGATAACACGGACGGCACGGATAGAGATATAGTGAGCGTGCCATTCTTGCCGGAGTGATTCGTATCGTCCCGTTGTTCATTCTCCCTTTTTTGCGCCCTCTGCGTTCTTTCGCGGCAACCTCATGCTAAACATTGTTATCGCAGCATTGCTCGCGGCGCAAGCGCCGGCCACCGGTACGATCGCCGGCACCGTGCGTTACGTCGGCGTCGTTCCGCCCGACGAACGCGTGACGCTCACCGACGGCCAGGTTATCCTGCACAACGACGTCGTCGTCCATCCCAAGAGCAAAGGGCTGCGGCACGTTGCCGTGGTGCTCGATTGGAAGACAAAAGTGCCCGCCGACGCCAATGCCAAGCCGGTGCTGATCGATCAGCGCGACCTGCAGTTTCTGCCACGCGTCGTCACGGTGCAGGAGGGAGTCAAAGTGCGTTTCGAGAACAACGACGCGTTCAATCACGGCGTCAGTGCCGAGTCGATCCATCCAGAAAACACATTCAACCTGACGACGCCCGCCGGACAGCCGTACGAACACAAATTCAAGGCGCAGAAGAACCCGATTCCGATAGGCTGTTCGCTGCACCGGTGGATGCGGGCGTATGTGTTCGTCGCGCCGCATCCGTATCACGCGGTGACCAGCGCCGACGGCAAATTCATGATCGAGCGCGTTCCGCCCGGCAAACACACGTTGCTCTTGGTGCATCCCGATACGAATTATCGCGACACGATAACGATCGAGGTTCGGGCGGGAATGACAACGGACGCGGCGGTGGAGTGGAAGAAACTGAAGTAATCCCTCTTCGTTTAGCGCTCGGGTGGCGCCACCCGAGCGCTAAACGAAGAGAGACTCACTGGCCGGATACCGGTACAGTCGTCGGCCGATTTCGTTGACCGATCGCGCCTCGCCGGCGGGGCGATCGAAATGCCAACGGTGATCGCCCGGCACGAGATCATGGCCCAGCGGCCAGGGATGGAAGGGTTGCTCCCCCAACTCCGTAATCAGTTTCGCGCTTGACATGCTCACGTCGCCGGCACGCGGCGGCATCGGCCCCGCATCGATCCTTGGACAGCCCTTCAATAACTCAGGCCGATAGTCGCCCACGCGGTTAATTACTTGCGCGATCTTAAAGAGCGTCATCGGCATCGGCCCGCCACAATGAAAGATCCCGGCGGCGTCGATCGCCAAAAACTGCTCGAACACGCGATTCAGATCGCCGCAGTAGGTGCACGATCGGACTTCGTCGAAGTAGAGCGTCGCCGGCCGATGCGCCCGAAACCGCGACTGAATCCAGTCGATGGCGCCGGCGTGACCATTGAAGCTCGGCCCCATCGGCAACGAGATGCGCAACATCGCGGCGTCGGGCGTCTGTGTCGCGAAGGTCTGCTCGGCTTGCGCCATCGTCTTGCCGTACACCGTAACGGGATCGATCGCATCGGACTCGACGTGGTTGCCCTGCCGGGTGCCGGAGAAGACCAGATCGCTGGAGAGGTGCACGAGCCGAGCGTCATGTCGGCGAATGAGGTCGGCGAGAACGCGGGCGCTCTCGACGTTGACCGTGTGCGCCATGGCAGGATCGAGTTCGCACGACTTGAGCGCGCAATTGCCGACGCAGTTGAGCACCGAGCGGAAGCCGACGCGATCGAAGAGCGAGCGCATGCCGCCGGCGTCCTCGGCGTCTTGCGCGACGACGCCCGGACCGACGAGGCGAGATGTTTGGTGCGGCCTGATGCCGACGACCTGGCCGGGATACTTGCGGTGAAAGTGATGAAACGCGTTGTACCCCGCCACGCCGGCGACCCCTGTAATCAACAGCGGCAAGCGATGCGACAGCATGTCTGTATGATAGGGCCAGTCGTGTTTATCGTTTAGCGATTGCACGGCGCCATGCGAACGCTAAACGGCCCCTCGCTTGCGTTTCCTATCACATCCGCTAAACTGAACGCAATTCGCTGTTCGATACTACGATATCCGAGACGCTGCATGGCCAAGAAGCGCTACCTGATGAACGCCGGCCGCACTACCAAGCAAGGCCAGCAGATCAATCACGGCAAGGACTCCCCCGAATACCTCGCGATTACGACGACTATCTTCATGAACGCCGACGACATGAAGGAGGCCGGTATCAAGGCGGATAGCCAGGTGCGCGTGCGCAGCGACAATGGCGAGGCGACGTTTCTGTGCAAGGAAGGCAAGGTCCCGCCCGGCATCATCTTCGTCGCCTACGGCCCGCCGACCTGCAAGCTGATGGGCCAAACCACCGACGGCACCGGCATGCCGACGTCGAAAGGCTGGGAAGTGGAAGTGGAACCCGTTCTCCCCGTCTAGCGCCCGGATCGCGCCCCGTGTACGAGAATCGCAAACCAGGACTGATTCATGAACCCCAACGACCCCGAAATCGCCGGCCCCGACATCGCACCGATGACCGAAACCTCGGACGCGGCCGAGGTGCTGGCGTGGGAAGAAATCTCCGCCGGCCGCTTCATGCCGCGCCGCATCCGCGGCAGTTGCAAGGGCCGCGTGCTGGGCTGAACGTTCCTCGTGCCGCCCCGTGTGGGCGTGACCGGATCATCGCCAGAAGCCCAGGGGTGAGGGCACTCCCGAACCCCTGGGATCCCTGCGGTTCGGAGTACCTCACCCCGGGGCTTCCTACCATGGTAATTAAATGACCCTCAATATCGTCAAAAACGCCACCTGCACCTTTTGCGGCTGCGTGTGCGATGACATCGAACTGCACGCGGAAGGCGAGAAGATCGTCGAGACCAAACGCGCGTGCAGCCTCGGCGAATCGTGGTTCAAGCATCACACGGCCGAACGTCTTTTTCCCGACGCCCTGATCGACGGCCATCCGGCGACTGTCGACGACGCCATCGAACGGGCGGCCGATTATCTCGTTGCCGCCGACATGCCGCTTGTCTACGGCCTTTCCAACGTCACCTGCGAGACGCAGCGCGAGGCGGTGTCGCTGGCCGAGATGGTCGGCGGCGTCATCGATAGCCACACCAGCCTCTGACACGGGCCAACCGAAATCGCCGCCCAGTTGGGCGGTAAAGTCACCTGCACGCTCGGCGAGGTCAAGAACCGGGCCGACTTCATGATCTACTGGGGAGGCAATCCCGCGGAATGCCATCCCCGGCACTTCACCAAGTACACGATCATGCAGAAAGGGAAGTACACGCAGAATGGCCGCAAGGACCGCACCATGGTCCTCGTCGATATTCGTGAAACGCCCAGCGCCAAGGCGGCGAATCTGTTTCTGCAAATTCGTCCCGGCAAGGATTTCGAGCTGATCACGGCCTTGCGCGCCCTCATCAAAGGCCAGCGCGTCAACGAAGACGCTGTCAACGAGACCGGCTTGCCGCTGAGCAAGCTCGAAGAACTCGTCGCCAAGATGAAAGCCGCCCGCTTCGGCGTCATCTTCTTCGGCATGGGCCTGTCGATGACGCGCGGCAAGCACATGAACTCCGCCGCTGTCCTGATGCTCGCCGCCGAGATGAACGCCTTCACCAAGTTCGTCGCCATGCCGATGCGCGGGCACGGCAACGTCACCGGGGCCGATGTCGTCATGCGCTACACCACCGGCTACCCGTTCGGCGTCAACCTGTGTCGCGGCTACCCGCGCTTCAACCCCGGCGAGTTCTCGACGGTCGATCTTCTGGTGCGCGGCGACGTCGACGCGTGCCTCGTCCTCGGCGCCGACCCCGGCGCGACCATGCCGCAACCGGGCATCGACCACCTCGCCAAGATTCCCACGATCGTTCTCGACCCGAAAGTGACGCACACCAGCCGGCTGGCCCGCGTCCACATCACCACCGCCGCCACCGGCGTCAGCGCACCGGGAACAGTGTACCGCATGGACGAAATTCCCCTGCCGCTGCGGCCGGCGCTGAAGTCGCCGTATCCGACGGACGAGGAAGTGGTAAGGCGAATTCGCGAGGCGGTCAAGCGAAGGCCGGCGTGGTTGCCGGGGCGGAATGGGAAGGCGGTTATGTAATTGCAGGGCCGTTGACAATCCATTCATGAAGTTATGGCCACCAACGTCTAATTATTTGGCAGCATTGCACTCATCCTATCTGCGTCAGTATTCTCGTGCGCCGTCGGTACGATTGCCGGATGTTTTGGGTGTTTTGCTTTCGGAAAACAGAATGCCAAGGCGATTGCAGACAGTGTTGCAGGAAGCAAGGCCAACCCTAATGATCATGAATGTGTTCCGTTGTTGATGGCAATCCTTGGTGGTCCTCTTCTTGGAATCATTTTGGCCGTCCTAGGGTTGATTATTGCGGTCACGGCGGTAGTTTTGTTTCGTGGAAACGACGGGAGGAATACTCATACCTAGGTTATGACGCCTCCTGAGTCAGAAGATCGCGGGTGGGTGCCACAATACCTTCAGGTCGCCGATGGTTTGATCGCGTAACGAGACTTTTTAGGAAATCTTCATGCTTCGCATCATCGGCGGCAAGGTCTATGACCCCGCCAATAATATCAACGGCGTCATCAAAGACATCTGCATCGCCAACGGCAAGATCGTTGCCGACGTTGACGCCGGCCGCACCATCGACGCGACCGGGCGCATCGTCTTCCCCGGCGGCGTCGATATCCACACGCACGTGGCCGGGGCGGCCCTCAACTTCGCGCGGGCGATGACGCCAGAGAATCAGCGGACGGCGGCCAAGTTCATGCACACGGCCGACACCCGCGCCGGCATCGGCGGACCGACGCCGACCACCTTCGCGACCGGCTATCTCTACGCGGGCATGGGCTACACCACTGTCGTCGAGGCGGCGGTGCCCATTCTCTCCGCCAAGCACACGCATGAAGAACTGCGCGATACGCCGATCGTCGACAAGGCATGCATGCTGCTGATGGCCAACAACGAGATCGTCATGGACCTTCTCGAGGCGGGCGATTTCGAACGGGCCAAGCAGGTCGTCGCCTGGCTCATCTGGGCGGCCAAGGTCTATGGTGTCAAGGCGGTCAACCCCGGCGGCGTCACGGCCTGGAAGTGGGGCAAGGACGCCAAGCAACTGCACGAGCCGGTCTATGGCTACAACAAGATCACTCCCGCGCAGATTATCGGCGGCCTGGCCAACATCGTCGATCAGCTCGGCTTGCCTCACCCGGTCCATCTGCACTGCAACAACCTCGGCGCTCCCGGCAACGTCGCCACCACTCTTGAAACCATGAAAGTGCTCGAAGGCAATCGCGCCCATATGGCCCATCTGCAGTTCCACGCCTACGGCGGCGACGATTGGCATACGATGCGCTCCGAGGCGACGCAGATTGCCGACTATTTCAACAAGCACAAAAACCTCACTGCCGACGCCGGCGCCGTCCTGTTCGGCAACGCGGTCACCATCACCGCGGACGGGCCCTGGCAGCATCTGCTTTATCAGTTGACGGGCCGCAAGTGGGGCAACCTCGATGTCGAAAACGAGACCGGCTGCGGCATCGTCCCCTACACCTACAAAGGCTCGAACCTCGTCAACGCCGTCCAGTGGGCTGTCGGTCTGGAACTCTTGCTCTTGATCGACGACCCATGGCGCATCTTCCTGACCACCGATCATCCCAACGGCGCTTGCTTCTGGCGTTATCCGGAGATCATCCATCTCTTGATGAACGCCGAGGTGCGTAAGGAACGCGTCAAGAAGCTTCCCGCCAAAGCTTTGTCGCGCATCGTGCTTGGCGATCTCGATCGGCAATACTCGCTCTACGAAATCGCGATCATCACAAGCGCCGGCCCGGCGCGGGCTCTCGGCATGCCGAACAAGGGGCATCTCGGCGTCGGCGCCGATGCCGATGTCGTTATCTTCAACGAGAACCCCGACGGCGAGATGATGTTCCGCTACCCGCGTTATGTCATCAAAGCCGGCGAGATCGTGGTGGAGGAAGGCGACATCAAGAACCCGCACGACGGCCGGGAGTTCATCGTCAAGCCGACGTACGATGAGAAGATCGAAGACTATTTGAAGCCGGTGTTTCAGTCACAGTACACGATGAGCTTCGAGAACTATCCGGTGGAGTTGGAACGGGCCCATCATGCGGAGGTAAGACCCGTTTAGCCGCTCGCCTCGGGCGAGCGCAGGCGCGACGATGGAGTCGGAAGACGCCGCGCCCGCGCTCGCCAAAAGCGAGCGGCAGAACGTCAATCATGATCACGCTCACCCTCAAACAACAACCGACCGTTCCGCTCGAGGCCGAGAACATCTGCCCCGACGTAGTCGCCGGGCTCACGCATGACGCCGTTCGCGCCTTGCCCGTCTATCACGGCAAACGGCAATGCCGGCTCGATGAGTTCTTCGATGTAGGTCAGGCTTTCCAGCCTGACGGTCAGGCTGGAAAGCCTAACCTACGTACGGACGAGGCAACAGAACTCGAAATCCACGGCGATTGTTCGCGCGTCAAATGGATCGGCCGAGGCATGACGCGCGGACGCATCAAAGTCGTCGGCAACGCGGGGATGCATCTGGGTTCCGGCATGACCGGCGGCGTCATCGAAGTCACCGGCAACGCGTCCGACTGGGTCGGGGCCGAGATGAAGGACGGGCTCATTCGCATTCATGGCAACGCCGGCGGGCAGGTCGGGGCGGCCTATCGCGGCAGCCTCGCCGGCATGGCGGGCGGGACCATCCTCATCGGCGGCAACGCGGGGCTCGAAGTCGGCATGCGCATGAAGCGCGGCATCATCGCCGTCGGCGGCGTGGTGCGCGACTTCGCCGGCCTGCAAATGAAGGGCGGCACACTGGTCCTCCTGGGCGGAGCGGAGATTCGCACGGGGGCCTGGATGTTTCGCGGCACCATCGTCAGCCTGAAGCCGATCAAACTGCTGCCGACGTTCTCGTACTCATGCGAATACGAGCCTTCGTTCCTGCGAATTTACGCGAAGCACCTGCGAACGCTGGGCGTGACGATTCCGATCGACGGCGGGATGTATCAGCGCTTCACGGGGGACACGTCGTTGCCGGGCAAGGGGGAGATATTGGTGTGGCAAGCGCAATCATGATGGTTTACGTAAGGCGTTCGCATGGCGCCATGCGAGCGCTAAACGTGAACAACGACGTTACTTGATCGTCCACAGATAGATGTAATGCTCGTCGCCGAACTCGTCGATCACGTCGATCTTCTGTTCCGGCATCCAGTTGCCCATCTTGAAATCGTGCGATACGATCCGCGAGCCCGGCTTCAGCGTGCTTTTCAGGATCGGCATCAAACGCAGGTTGACGTCCTCGCCCATGTAGAGCATGACCACGCTGGCATCGCCGAGGTCCTTGATCGTCAGCACGTCCTGGGCGCGAAAGACGACGCGGCCGGAAACCTTGGCGTCTTTCGCGTTGTTCTGGGAGAGCTTCACCAGCTCCGGGTCGATGTCGACGCCGACGCCGCGTTTTGCCTTGAACTGCGTGACGGCGGTGATGACAATGCGGCCATCGCCGCAGCCGAGGTCATAGACGACATCGTCTTTGCCGACCTTGGCGAGCTTGCACATCGCCTCAACGACTTCGTCCGGCGTCGGCACGAAGCGGATGACGAACTTGTCGGGATTCTTGTCGTCGGCGTGGCGCAGATCGATGTCAACCGTTTGCCCCGCCTTGACATGGACGACGCGCGTGCGGATAACCTCGGTGTAGTTGTTTTTCTCCCAACTCACGGTGAGCGTGTAGGCGAACGTCGCGCCTCGTTCGAGCGGCGGCGTGACGAAGAGCCGGTCGATGCCGGTCTGCTTGGTGAGGTGCTCATCGACCCGCAGCTTGGCGTGCTTGTGCGGCACGGTGACGCGCAGTTGAGCCGACGCGGGTTGCTGGGCGTTGGCCGGGTTGACGAGATTCGACAGAATCAGTGTACAAACGACGAGAGCAACGGACCGCGTCATGGAAATACCCCACAAAAAAGCAAGTCGTTCACAGGAATGGTATGACGAAATGCCAAAGAACCCAGGGGTTCGCGGCACTCACCCCTGGGCTTCGCACGTTGACCTTGACCGAATTTTGCCGGCTTGCTCTTGACCAGAAGTTCAGCTGGAAATATCGTATCTACTTCACTGACCGTGCGTGGCGTCCGCGTTTGGACGCCACGGTAGTTTCGGAGTTGTGCATGCCGACGATCAATCAACTGGTTCGCAAAAAGCGAATCCAGCAGACCCGCAAACCGAAGCATCCGGCCATGACCGGGTGCCCGCAGAAACGCGGGGTGTGCCTGCAAGTCAAGATCATGACGCCCAAGAAGCCCAACTCGGCCCTTCGCAAAGTGGCTCGCGTCCGTTTGTCCAACGGCATCGAAGTCACCGCCTACATTCCGGGCGAAGGCCACAACCTGCAGGAACACTCGATCGTTTTGGTGCGCGGCGGCCGTGTCCGCGACCTGCCTGGCGTGCGTTACCACATCATTCGGGGCGTGCTCGATTCGCAAGGAGTGGCGGATCGCAAGCAGGCCCGATCCAAATATGGAGCCAAGAAGGAAGGCAGCTAAGCCGGAGTTTGAGACCTCTCCCCTCGCAACTGGGTTGGAATGGGTTCGAGCTTCTTCGCCGAAGCCGAACAGGTTGAGATCCCTCACCTTCGAGGACGAATGCTGCATGTTGAGTCTTTTGCTAAGCCTGCGATTTGGATGTACGGGGTGTGGCGACCCCATCGAAGCGACGCTCCAATGCGAGAGCGCCGCGGACCAGGACGGAGGGGCCGCGGTCAAAATTGCCTGCCCAGGGTGCCGGACCCGCAATCAAGTGATCTTCACGCCCGATGGAACGATTCACGGTGTGACGCGGGCGCGGACTTATGAACGGATTCCGGAAATGAGCTTGAATTGAATCGTTTTTTGTTTAGCGCTCGCATGGCGACATGTGAGCGCTAAACGTAAACGACACATGGAACCAACACAATGGGACGACGAACGGCTAGTGCGGTGACGCTGACCCCCGACCCGGTTTACGGATCGAAGTTGGCCTCCAAATTCATCAACTGCCTGATGTGGCAAGGCAAAAAGGCCACGGCCCAGCGCATCTTCTATGGCGCCATGGACCAAATCAAGAAGCGCTTCCCCGACCTCAACCCGATCGACGTCTTCACGCAAGCCGTCGAGAACGTCAAGCCGCCGATCGAGGTTCGCTCCAAGCGCGTCGGCGGCGCCACGTACCAGGTTCCGATGCAGGTCAATCGCACGCGGCAGCAGAGCCTGTCGATTCGCTGGATTCTCGGGGCATGTCGAGGCAAGGGCGGGCGACCCATGTACCTGCGCTTGGCCGACGAACTGATGGCCGCCTACCGCCGCGAAGGCGAAGCCATGACCAAGCGTGAAAACACCATCAAGATGGCGGATTCGAACAAGGCCTTCGCGCACTTCGCGTGGTAGATGATGACCCGTTGTCAGTAGTCCGTGGTTCGTGGTTGCATGTCAACTTTGAACCACGGATTTTTTTCGCACCGCGCGCATTCTCCTGTGCTTGGTCCAAGCACGGTTTCCACTGAAAATGTAACTACTCCGAAGTTCCCCCGTCCGTGCCATCCGTGTAATCCATGGTGCGATCGATCGAGTTCTTGCAAATCTCGATTCTGCGAATTGATGCCCGGCTGCCGATATGGTATAAAAGCCGAGACCCACCTACCCCCCGCCGTTCGGATATCCCGCCATGCTCTCGCTTCATGAAAACGCTAGTCTTTCTCGTCGTGAATTGTTGCGTGTCGGGTCACTCGCCTTGGGCGGGCTGTCGCTATCGTCGCTCTTCGCCGCCCGCGCGGCCGCGTCGCCGAGCACGATTACTGGGAAGTCAGTGATCTTCATTTTTCAGCAGGGTGGACCGCCGCAGTTCGAAACGTTCGATCCGAAACCCGACGCGCCCGACGGCATTCGTACCTTGACCGGCATCACGCAGACCTCGCTGCCCGGCGTCTATTTCGGCGACACGATGCAGCAGACGGCCCGGCTAGCCCACAAGCTCAACATCATTCGTTCGTTCCATACCGAGAACGCGGGGCACAACATTATCCCGATGGTCAGCCCGGATTCGCTCAACGCCAACATCGGCTGTCTGGTATCGCGCGTCCTGGGCGCCACGCATCCGACGACCGGCATGCCGACTAACGCCATCCTGTTCCCGCAGGCCGCCTGCTCCGACGTGACTCGCGGCGACGCCCGAGGCAATCTGTCCGCCACGGGATCGGTCGGCGGGAATTACGCACCATTCGTTCCCGGTGGCAACGGCGACTTGCTGCGCAACCTACGGCTCAACATGCCGCCCGAGCGTTTCAACGACCGCCGGGCGTTGTCCGCTCAGTTCGATGGCCTCAATCGGCAGTTCGACGATTTTGGTCTGTCGCGTTGCCAAGAGCAGGCGGTCGAGGTTCTGCTGAGCGGCCACGTTGCCAACGCGCTCGATTTGTCGCGCGAGGATGCTCGTGTCGTCGCTCAATACGACACGAGCCACTATGTGCCGTCGCACCAATGGCGCGTCGCCAATCGCGGCCAGCGTGGCTATTACGCCGGTGCCGCCAAGTCGATCGGCAAGCTGCTGCTGATGGCGCGGCGCCTGTGCGAGGCCGGCTGCGGGTTCGTCACCATCCATGCCGACTATGAAGGCGTCTGGGATTTTCACGCCGACGGAAACAATCTCAACGTCGTCGACGGCATGAACGCCGTCGGCCGATCGTTCGATCACGCCGTCGCCGCGTTTATCGCCGACGTAGAAGCGCGCGGGCTCGACGACAAGATCATGCTGATCACGACCGGCGAAATGGGCCGCACGCCCCGCGTCAATCGCAATGGCGGCCGTGACCACTGGGCCCGCCTGGCGCCGCTCATGATCTATGGCGGAGGCACACGCGGGGGTCGCGTCATCGGCCAATCGACGCGCGACGGCGGGGAGCCGGCCGGCGAGCCTCAATCCAACCGCAATCTGATTTCGACCATCCTGCACAACTGCTTCGACGTCGGCCAACTCCGTCTGCAGCCCGCGCTCGCGCCGATCGCCCGCCTAGGCGAAGTGCCGCCGATCCCGGGGCTGTTTTGACGCCAACCGCGTGCACGGCGCGAAACCGCCGAGCGAGCCACCTGAACCCCACCGAGGGGCATAGTCAGAACTCGCTCGGCGGTTTCGCGCTCCGTGCGACGATTTTCGCGGAGAACGATCCATGACACACGTCAAAGGCTACATCCTCGGCCATTCCGCCGATGCGGCGCGTAGGCTCGCCATTCAAGACGCACATTTCGCCGACACCTCGGAAAAACTGCTCGACGATTTGTCGCTTCGGCCTGGCGATCGGATAGTCGAGTTCGGTTGCGGCCCAGGAAGCTTTAGCCGGCGCATCCTCGGCCGGCTCGGCAGCGGCGGCGCCTTGGTCGGAGTCGATGCTAGCGAGGAATTGCTGAATCAAGCGGCAACGATGCTCTCGGATGCCCGCTTTCAGCCGACGTTCGCGGACATCGCGACGCTTGGGCCATGGCTTGACGGCGCCGACGTCGTCGTTGGTCGTGCGGTGCTGCATCATGTGCCGATGGCGGAGTTTCTGGTCGGCCGACTGCGAGCCAGGCTCAAACCCGGCACGCGTGTCGGATTCATCGAACCCGATTTCCGCACGCCCTTGGCTCAATTGGCATTCTTACAAGCATCCGGTCGGCCTGAGCTGGCGCCGCTCGGCGTCTGGGCCAGCGCGATCAACAATCTCTACCTGGCCAATCGAATTTCGCCGGCGGTCGGCGCAACGCTGACGCAATCGCTTCGCACCGCCGGCTATCAAAACGTCTGCGGCGATTGGTCTGAATGCCGGTCCGACTCGTTGATGATCGAGAACATGCTGATGTTCTACGACGAGGTGCGCGATCGCCTCGTCTCGCTTGGCGTCATGGCCGCCGATCAAGTCGCCGAACAACAGCGTTTGCTGCGAGCCCTCGATCCGGCCAAGTTGCCGGCTGCGTGGGGCATCTTCCGCGTGGCGTGCGAGACGTGATGCGCGATCTCGGCTTCGATGCGGCGAGCCATGCCTCGGGCTCGCCGATCCATCTCACTTCGGATTGGCCACGCGGCCGATGAAAAGGATGCTGCCGGTGATTGCGGCTCATTGGCTCTTATGTGGTCGCTGGCCGTTTCTGGACAGCATCGCGAAATACCGGGCAAACGGCTATTCTTGTGCCAAGCCCAACTTTTTGTCTAAAATGCTGTCACAAATCGGACGACATCCAGTATTGGCAGAGCCTGGCCGATTTCATTAACCAACGGGAGTTTTGCCATGAAATCCTCGACCTTCTCGCTGGCTGTCCTCTTGGCGTGGGGCGCCGGTTCTGCCGTCTGTGCTCAAGAAGTTGAGATGAACGTGCACGTCATCCGCGACAAGATGGTCAACAACAAAGTGGCCGTCACCTTTCTCAAACCCAAAGGGTGGACCGTCACCGGCGGCATCCAATGGTATCCGAATCTTTCCCATCAGGCCTGCGTCGAAGTGAAGGTTGCAAATCCCGACGGGCTCGAATAGATCGAGACGTTTGCCTGGTGCAACTTCTGCTGGTTCACGAACCCGGTGATCCCCATGAGGCCCGGGCATAATTACATGGGGGACATCGTTGGTGCTCCGATCGACGATCCGCAGGAAGCGGTACGGAAGATCACGATTCCGCTCCTGCGGGCCAAGTACAATCCGCGCATCGTCAGCTACACGGAGATGCCCCAGGTCGCCAAGGCGCTGTCGGAGTTTCACGGCGGCGTCCGCGTCAAGTCCGGCAAGATCCGTCTGGAGTACGCCATCGACGGGCAGATGGTCCACGAGGATCTCTATCTGTCGATCTACACCAACTCAAGAAATTTCGGGAACAACAACATCGCCACGCTCTGGGGCCCGGCCTGGCCGCCGTTCTCCTTGCGCGCCGCCAAGGGCAAGCTCGACGACGCCACGCCGCAGATGCTCGCTGTCCTCAACTCGGCGAACGGCAATCCTGCCTGGTTTGCCGATGTCTGTTACGTCAAGGATCTGTTCCAGAATCGCATGGCTGGGGATTCAGGACGCCGTCGATATCAGCAACGTCACCCGCCAGAACGGCGAGGCGGTGTTCCAGATGTACATCGACGCGTACTGGAAACGCCAGGCATCACAGGATCGCGTCTACCGAAACTTCAGCAACTACATCCGAGGCGTGACGCCGTATCACAGCCCGTTCCATAAAAACGCGACGGTGAATCTGCCCAACACGCACCAATATGCCTGGGGCAGTTCGACCGGCGGCGTCATCCTGTCCAACAACCCCAACTTTGACCCCAACCGCAACTCGTCGCACTCCTGGCAGCTGTTGAAGGAAGCGAAGTGACGCGATGGCTAAATGACACGTGCGGGAAGCCCCAGGGCGAGGGTACTCCGAACCCTGGGGTTCGGGGTACGCACACCAGAGCTTATCGGAGGCCTCATGCGGATTCCCCTCACTTCGGATTCACCACCCGGCCCATGAAGAGGATGCTGCCGGTGGCGTGGTCGCGGATGAGGAACAAAAAGCCGTGGTCCGCGTGGAACGTGGCGCGAGGCGGACGCGACTCGCCGCGGATGACGACAGCCGTCGCCGCGGCGGCCTCGGTGCCCGCTTCGTTAACATCGACGAATGCCTTGTGCAATACCGCCGAGATCGACAGGTTCTCGCGCGTGGCCATGCCGCTAAAGTCGGCCCGGCCCTGAACGAAGGCGTCCTTCATGCCCATGTCGATCAGCTCGCGATTGAGCTTGAACTCGGTCGTCAGTTTGAATTTGGGCATCTTGAGATCGACTTCATAGGCGCCGACGTCTTTGAGCCAGGCGGTCAACTTCGCGGCGCTGACTTGCTTCTCCAGTTCGGCCACCCCGTCCTTCTTCTTGGGCAGTAAGATCACCATCGATTGCTGGCGGTCCTTGTAAAGGAGTTGCAAGAGCGAGAACGTATCACGGACGAGAACGCCAGCCATCGGGTTGGCGTGCATCATCGGAACCTCGACCGTCTTGCCGTCGGCCAGGTGAAAACTGCCCGGCCTGGTCGCTTCGACCTCGAACGGCGTCTGCCAGGGGGCCTTGAAGTAGATCGCGTTGGTCAACACGAGCCGGGTGAGCGGCGTGATCTCGCCCTGCGGAATCAGGTTTTTGATTTTGTCCTTCGTCTGCTTTTCAACCCAGGCGTTGATGATCTTGCGCGACTCCTCCGGATTACCGAATTCGAGTTCCTGAAGACCGGCGCGATAGAAGTCCTGGCCAATCTTCAGAAACGCCGGCTGAAAGCCGTAGTCCTTTTGCCCCCACAGCCGATTCGCGACGCTGAGCTGAAATGCTTGCTTTTTCGGATCACCATTCAGGTCGGCGATGACGCGATTGAAGGCGGCGTGCAGCCGATCGTCGTCGAGATGAAAGCGCATCGTTGCTTTCATCTCGGCTGCGGTGTTGCCCCGCGCGCCCGCGTAGGTCATGGCCAGGGCGTTGGAGATGCTGTACGGCGAGAAGAAGAGGTTGCCGTCTTTGGCTGCAAGCTTCTCGTAGAGCGCGAAGGCGAATTCACTGTTTTCTTGCACGAGATTGGCGACGTCGGCCTGCGCATGCGCCATCGGCGCAAAAGCGCAGGCAAGCAGCAGACCAAGAAGGACAGTAAGCATAGTGCGCATGGTGGCGATCCTCCGAAAAGATGTTCGCGATCTCTCTGACGAATAGACGTTTTTCGTGACGCTTCCGTTTGAGCGCATGCGGAATCGCGGGAACCGCCGAGCCGCGTGAGGATGTTGCGTCCGGAACCCATAACCCGGCCGCTTACGCGGCTTGGCTCGCCCGGCGTACGCCTTGCAGATTCAATCCGCGGAACTCGCGAACGAAACGCGATCGTAGACATCCGCAAGCTTCAGCGCACATGCGATTGACGCTATCGGCAGACTGGCCTCAATGCCCGAGTAGCTGTCATAGGACCAACGACCTCTCGGCTTCCGGCGAAAGTGCTCGACCAGAGGTTTCGTTTGGGAGATGAGGATGTAGTCGGTAAGCGTCGGGTTTTGTGCCTGGTAGCGCTGAAACTTCTCGTCGCGGTCCAACGCTTCCGTCGATTCGGACAGGATCTCGATGATTACCTTCGGATTGAGAATGACATCGCGATGGGCGTCGTGGTATTCGATTTCCCCGCACACGACCACGATGTCCGGGTACGAGAACATGCCTTTCTTGCAGTGCCCTTTTTCCGGGATCGGGCCGCTGCGCACTTTCGTTTCCTTGGTGCGAGCGCGGCATTGCGTTCCTTTCAATTGATTTGCCAGAGATGCGACAACATTTACCGAGATGTCGGCGTGCGCACCGCTCTCGCCGGCCATGGCGATGACCTCGCCGTCGAGGTAGATGTGCCGTTCGTCGGCAGCGCGTTCGAGTGTGAGGTATTCGTCGACGGTGTACCGTGGCTGCAGCTTGGGGGCGCCGATCGCGTTTTTCTCCGGGGCTGCATCGAGCTCTGCGATGTCTGTTTTCATTGTTGAGATCATACCAACACGGGCGTGCCTGCTGCGCAACAAAAATCCCACCGATTTGCGGTAGGATTCGTGTTCTGCTTCTTCGATTCAGAGCCCGAAGCGTTAGTGAGGGATTTCACGGCGCTCCCTCGCTTACGCTTCGGACTCTGACTAGGCAATCTCAATGCCGGAACAGGAACTCCTTCGAGTTGATCAGCGCCCAGTGCACGTCTTCGAGGGCGCGACGGCTGGGCACGAGCGTCGCCTTGACCTGCATGGACTGATTGTTGCGGACCGAGGCGATGCTGAGGACATCGCCGGCCTTTTTCTTGATCAGAACTCCGTAGAAGTTGTTGAGGTTGTCGGCCGCCGCCCCGTCGACTTCGAGGATCGTGTCGCCGATCTTCAAGCCGGCCTTGGCCGCGGGCGAATCGTCGGCGAGCTGCAAGATAACGACGCCCTTGCCGCCCTTGATGTTCTGAACCTGAGCGCCGAGCATGGCGCCGGCGACGTGGCTGAGCATCGCGAATTCTTCGGTTGCATTCGGCCCGCGCGACAGGGTGACCATGAAGAGTTCGGATACGATTTCCTTGTCGGTCTTCTTGGCCGCCATGAGCTTGCTGATGCGGTTATTCACATTGCGCAACCGATCGTTGACCGCGGGGCCGTTGATGAGCTGCAACGCCTGCGCGAGGTTCGAATCGCTCTCGCGCTCGCACTCGCAGGCAAGTTCACGAGCGGGCTGGTTAAACGTCTTCAGGAATGGATGATTCGTCTCGCCGTCCGGCAACTGTACCGAACGCGTGCCAAGTGGATGGCCGGCGAACTTCTCCGGAACCTCCGTCACCTGGCATAGTGCGTCGAACAGTTGCTCGGCTGTCAGGAGTTTCGTGACGGCGTGGGAGAAGTACTTGTTGTCATCCTTGTTGAACTCGTTGGTCTGGGCGCTGAGCTGATAGGTCCGCGAGTTCATGATAGTGCGGATTAGCTGCTTGACGTCGAACTTGTTCTTGACGAAGTCCTTGGCCAGCGCGTCGAGCAACTCGTCGTTGGCGGACGGGTTGGAATCGCGGAAGTCGTCGACGGGATCGACGATGCCCTTGCCCATCAAGTGGAACCAGATGCGGTTCACGGTCGACTTCGGCACAAACGGATTATCCGGCGACGCCATCCATTTGGCGAGAGCTTCACGTCGATCCTTGCCCGGAGCGATGGTCGGAACGGCTCCGCCCATGAACTTCGGGGCCATGACCTTTCCGGTGCGCGGCTGCGTCAGTTCGCCGAAGCGTTCGACGTAGACATATTCGGCGCCGTCTTTCTTCTTCGGATCGCCGCCGTCGACCGGATCAGTGCGGTACTTGACGCGATTGAAGAACGCGGCCATGCTGTAGTAGTCGTCCTGCGTCCAGCGCTCGAAAGGATGGTTATGGCATTTTGCGCACTGCATGCGAATGCCGAAGAAGAGCTGCGCGGTCGTCTCCGCCAGCGACGTGGGATCGCGGGAAACGCGATAGTAATTAGCCGCCGGGTTGGCGAAGGTGCTGCCGCCCGACGTGATGACTTCATGGACGACCTGGTCGAAGCCGGTGTTCTTGTCGATATGGTTGCGCATCCACTTTTGAAAAACGTGCGTTCCCTTGATCTGGATCGTCTTGCGCGTCGAGCGGAACACGTCGGACCACTTCAGCGTCCAGAAGTCGGCGTACTCGGGACGATCGAGCAGTTCGTCGACCAGCTTGGCTCGCTTGGTCCCGTCCTTGCTGTCCATGAACCGCGTCACCTCGGCAGCCGTCGGCAGGATGCCGCACACGTCGAGATACGCTCGGCGAACGAATTCTTGATCGCTGCAAATATCGCTCGGCTGGATGTTGAGCATCTTGAGCTTGGCGAAGGTGTGCTTGTCGACATAGTTGACTTCCGGCGGATTCGACCATTTGAAGCCAAGCTTCGGTTCGAGGTACATCAAGCGAACCGGAACGAGTTCTTCCAGATATCGGCAGAGAATCGCGACTTCGCCTGACTGACCGAACTCGACGAGACCATTGGCGTTGACCGAGGCGATGGCCGGGTCGCTGGAAGAGAACACGGTGAGGCGCGTGACATCCCGAGTCGTGCCGTCGGAGAACTGCGCGAGCACGGAAAGCTGTTGGTAACGAGCCGGCGAGTTGAGAATGCGCTGGCCGGGCAGCACGTCAACCTTCTTGACGCTGGCGGTGGTCGGTGGATCGTCGGTCAGGCCTTCCGCCATCCAGGTGGTCAATGTCTTAGCCGGGATGCTGGTGTGTGGGAAACGAGCGCCGCCTTCGTGAGCGACCTGGCCGAGCCCTTTAAGCATGACCAAGCTCGCAGCCGGGTTCTGGCGGTCGGTGCGTCGGCCATAGACATCGCGCGTCAGTTGCACGAAGTCGGAAGCGGGATCGTAGCCGCGAAGACTGAGTTTGAAGCCGTTCTTGCCGGTCGGCGTGCCGTGACAGGCGCCGGAGTTGCACCCGCCGACGTTCAGGGCGGCGATCACGTCGTTGCGGAAGCTGACCGGATGTGCCTTCTCGAAGTTCTGCACCGTGACCGGAACCTTGACGGTCTGGCCGCCGGCGCTGATTGCGAGCGACGCGCCGCCGGTCTTCAGAGCCGTGATGAACCGGTCGCCATCGACGCTGATGATCGCATCACCCTGGATGTTAAACTCAGCAAAGTGCGTCAGGTCGCGAACGGTGCCGTCGGCATATACTCCGGTGATGACGAGTTGCCCGGTCGCCCGTGGTCCGCTAAGCGACAGCTGGGCCGGCTGTGCCACCAGCTCCTTCGGCTGTCCAATGATCTTTGCACGAGCTGCGGGATCGCTCGGCACATCAGCGCAAACGGCGCCGGTCAGGACGCACAGCAAACCCATCGTGCATGCATATCGGATCATGGAATCGGCCTCCGGTTTCGGGCAGGTTCGGAATGAGGGGAGAGACAATTCGAAATTCTAGATGGATGGCGGAGCCCCCGTCTCCAACCATCAGGGTGGGATCTACCAATCATAAGTGTAATGATTTTCCGTGGCCAATGCGACGGGAAAATGCGATTTTTTTTGGAGTGCATGCGGTTTCGCACGCCACATGCGCGAAAACCGCATGCGACCTTCAGCGTCGCGGCGCCGCACTCCAAAGATCGCTCATCGAACTTTCATGAACTAATTTCCGTCGATTGTCGTCATATCTATAGCCTTCCCCGTCGGCGCCGCATAGGAACAGCGGCGCCGTCGCTAACGAAGAGGCCTTGGCCATGAACCCCACCGTCATCGATCGCGACACGTTCTTGCAGAACCTGCGCATCAGCAAACTGCTATCGACGAAGCAGTTCCGCGTCGTGATCGATAAGTTGGGGCACGTTCACGACACGCGTGAGATCGCCAAGGCCCTGGTGTCCTGGAAACTACTCACCAAGTTCCAGGCGAAAATGCTCCTGACGGGCCGTAACACGGGATTCTTCATTGGGCCCTACCGCATCCTCGACCTCCTCGGGCAGGGCGGTATGGGGCGCGTGTACAAGGCGGTTCATCAGACCATGAATCGCGTCGTGGCGCTTAAGGTGCTGACGCCACAAATGGTCGGCGCCGAACGCGCCAAGGAACTGTTCGACCGCGAAGTACAGGCCGCCGCACAACTCAACCATCCCAACATCGTCTTGGCCTTCGACGCCAATGAGAGCGAAGGCCGGCATTACCTTGCCATGGAATTCGTTGACGGGCCCAACCTGCAGCGCTACGTCAAGAAGCACGGCGCCATGCCGGTCGGCCTGGCTTGCGAGGTGATCTTCCAGGCGGCCAACGGCTTGCAGCATGCCCACGACCGCGGCATGGTCCATCGCGACATCAAGCCCGCCAACCTGCTGATCCATCGCGACGCCGGCAGCAAAACGATCCAGGTCAAAATCCTCGACTTCGGCGTCGCCCGATTTGAATCAGAAGCCTACGGTCCCAAAACGATCGTCGCCAAAGAAAACAGCGTCATGGGGACGCCTGATTTCTTGTCGCCCGAGCAATCGCGCAACCTTCACGACGTCGATATCCGTTCCGACTTGTACAGTCTGGGGTGCACGTTTTATTACCTACTCGCGGGGCAGGTCCCATTTCCGGGCGGCACTACGGTCGACAAAGTCATTCGCCACAACACTGAAGTGCCGGTCGCAATTGACGAGCAGCGCCCCGGCGTGCCCCCCGACATCGCGGCCATCGTGCACAAGTTGCTCGCCAAGGACCCCGCCGACCGCTTCCAGACACCGGATGAGTTGATGGAAGCGCTCGCTCCGCACACGACGCCCGCAGGGAGCGATTGGCCGATCGCGCCGACGCCGTCGCCGGGACGCTTCAGCCAGGACGAGATCGCCCTGGGGGACGATTCACCGATCGACACGGAGCCGCGCGCCCAAACGACGACACAGATCAGCGATGAAGAATCGATTCTCGATTGGGTCGACCAGAACCGCCGCGAGCGCGAAGCCTGGCGCCGGTGGATGATCGCCGCCGCCATCATGGGATTGCTGGTGCTCGGGGCCGTAACGTACTATCTCTGGCAACACCTCTAGTGCGATCATCGGCGCCCGAAGCGTTCGCGAGGCCATTGGCCTTCTTACTCGCTTACGCTTCGGTCGGCGACGATCCACAAGGAGCGTCACGGCTTGCGCCCTTCCGGGAGATACAGTTCGTTCGTCTTGGTTTGCATCACCTCAGGCGACGCGCCCGCGGTCCAGGCGGGAATCTGCTGCTTACCTTCCTCGTACAGCGACTCCATCGGACCCCAGACGGCGTCGACGCGCTCCTCGAACAGATCGCCGATGAGCAGGTCGGTCACGGTGTTCTTCAATTGCGGAAAGTTGCGGACGAATTTGCCGAAGCTGAAACCATCGTAATATTCGCACACCAGGCGGCGCATGCGATCGACGCCGCGATTGAACATGTCGCCCCATTTGCCGAGCTGCGCCGACGACGTGTCGCCTCGGCTCAATCCCTCGGCAATCGCGTCGGCCGCCAGTTCGCCGGACTTCAGCGCCAAGAGAACGCCCGAAGAATACAGCGGATCGAGAAACCCGAAGGCATCGCCCACGAGCACCCAGCCATCGCCTGCGACCTGCTTCGACCGATACGAATAATCCTTGGTCGCGAAGTAGCCGGTGACGCGGCGTGCCTTCGAGAGCCGATCCTTTACCGCCTGACACGCGTCGACTTCCTCGGTGTAGATTTGCTCGTGCGAGCCTCGGCCTTTGAAGAGATAGTCGAACGGCCCGACAACGCCGACCGACATGACGTCATTGTGCAGCGGGATGTACCAGAACCAGCCTTGCTTATTCGGCGTTTGAATGACGAGGGTCGCGCCTTCGTCGCGTCCGGTGTCGCGATAGGCGCCTTCCCAATAGGTCCACACCGCACCCTTATTGAGCACCGGATCCCACAGGCGAAGCTTGAATCGGCTCTGCAACATGGTGCTCTGCCCGCTGGCATCGACGACGACCTTCGCCCGCACCTCCTCGACCGCGCCGTTCTCGCGTTGAATGCGCACGCCGACCGCCTTCCCCCCTCGCCCCACTGTGGGAGAGGAGTTGGGGGTGAGGGGATCGCCTTCGAATAACACGTCGAGCACGCGCGTCGCTTCGTGCACTTCGACGCCCTGCTCGGCGGCGTTGCGCAGCATCATCAGGTCGAACTCGCTGCGGACGACTTGCCAGGTCTGCGAGCATTCGTGCGGCTTGTTGTCATGGAAGTAGAACGGCGCGGAGAGCTTGCCGTTGGCGTTCACGAACTGAACGCTGTACTTCTTGATGAAATGGCTTGCCTTCATCTTGTCGAGCATCTTAAGGCGGCTCAGCACCCAGTAGGTTTCGGGAATGAGTGATTCGCCGATGTGGAAACGCGGAAAACGTTCACGTTCGAAGAGCATAACCTTGTGGCCATGCTGAGCGATGAGCGTGGAGGTGGTGCTGCCCGCCGGTCCGCCGCCAATGACGATAACGTCGGTGGTGATCACGTGAGGTCTCCTTGTTCACGTTTGAAGTTCGCGCGGCGCCACGCGAACGCTGAACGTCAAGCGGCTAACGCCATGTGCTCGCCGCATCTTCGTGCGGCGCCCGGGCCGTTTTCAACAGGGCGACCAAATCGGCGAGTTGCTTGCGCGACAGATGCCCCAGTTGCCGACGATGGCATTCCTGAAGCGGTTCGTGCAACTGGGCGAGCAAGGTCATGCCGGCGCCGGTGATGCCGATCCAGACGACGCGGCGATTGTCGGCGGGACGGTCGCGCTCGATCAGGCCGCGACTCTCCAGCTTATCGAGGAGCCGAGTGATGTCGGGGGCACGCGAAACGAGGCGCTTTGCGAGGTCGAGCGTGGCGATTTTTTCGGGATGGGCCCCGCGCAGCAAGCGCAAAGCGTTGTACTGTTGCGGCGTCAGATCGTATTCAGCGAAAAGCTCGTCCTCGAAGGCGCGTAAGCGGTCGTAAGTGCGCCAAAGGCACAGGAACGCTTCCTGTTCGAGGGAATCAAAGCGCCGCTGTTTACGTGCCGGCCGGGTCGCGGTGGTCATGAAACCATTATAGTGATTCAGACAATAGTTGTCCGAACAATTTTACGGACCCAAACCAATAGGGAGAGGCGTTTATCCGTCGCTTGCGCGTCCGGCTAACGGTAGAACCCGCGATCGGCGATATAGGCCTCGACGGCGCGCGGGATCATGTAACGCACCGTCTTGCCCTCAGCGATGCGCCGGCGTATGTCGCGACTTGCCAGCGTGATCAAGGGCATGAAGATCGGGCGATAGCGAAGTGGAAAATCATCGGCCAATTGCAAAGCGCCTCTCAGCTCGTCCGCCGACCAGGTTGCAAATCCGTCGCGCTCGACGACCAGCAATTCCGCCAATTGCAATATGCGGCGCGGTTCGTACCATTTGGGCAGGTCATGCAGACTGTCCGAGCCAATGATGAAGCAAAGCTCGGCATCGCGATGCCGAGCCTGAAGCTCGGTCATCGTGTCGACGGTGAAGCTCGGCCCGGTGCGGTCCTTCTCAAGCTCGTCGATGCGGAATGCAGGGTTGCCCGAAAGTGCCAGGGAAAGCATCTCCACGCGCTGTGCAAAGGGCGTCAACGGCTGTTGCTGCTTGTGCGGCGGCAGCAGCGCGGGAACGAACAGGACCTGATCGAGCGACGCCTGTTCCCGGCACTGCTCGGCCAAGATCAAGTGCCCGACATGAACGGGATCGAACGTTCCGCCAAAGACGCCGAGACGCATACCGATGGTCCTGAAATCACCGATCTTCGTATAGCGCACGAGTGGCGCCACTCGTGCGCTATACGAAGACTACTTTTCCACATCCACCTCGCGCAGATAGGCGGCGGCCTCCTCCGGCGGCACCGGGTTGATGTAAAACCCCGTCCCCCACTCGAAGCCGGCCACACGCGTCATGCGCGGGATGATTTCCATGTGCCAATGATAATGAGGCAGCAACTGCACATCAAAAGGCGACGTGTGGATGATGTAATTGTACGACGGCCGATCCAGCGCGCTCTCCAGCTTCATCAGAATCGTCTTCAGCACCGTCCCCATCTCTTCCAGCTCGTTGCGCTGGATGTTCTCGTAATGGCTATTGTGGTTCTTCGGCACAATCCACAACTCAAACGGAAATCGGCTGGCGAACGGCGCGAAGCAGATGAAGTTCGGCGTGTCGAGCACGATCCGCTTTCCCGACGACAACTCCTCATGCATCATGTCGCAATAAATGCATCGGCCGCGAAAGTTGAAGAACTCCAGCGATCCGTTCATCTCCTCCTGCACGTTGACCGGCACGATCGGCGTGACGATGAGCTGCGAATGAGCGTGTTCGAGCGACGCCCCCGCCGCGAGGCCAACGTTCTTGAAAATCATGCCGTACACCAGTCGGCGGTCCTTCTTGAGATCGACGAGCCGATCACGGTAGACCCAGAGGATTTCACGGATGTGCGCTTCGGGAAGGTTGGCCATCGAGACTTCGTGAAACGGGCATTCGACGATGACTTCATGGGCGCCGATGCCGTTCATCTTGTCGTAGATGCCTTCGCCGCGCTTGTTGAGATGGCCTTCAATCTGCAGCGCGGGAAACTGGTTTGGGATGACGCGGACGCGCCAGCCTTTCTCGTTCGGCTTGCTGGCGCGATCACGGTAAGCGAGTATCTCGCGTGGCGTCGCATGCTCGCCCCCTTCGCAGAACGGGCACAACGCGGCGCCGGAGTGCGTCGGCTCGTTTTTCAGCGTGATCGGCCGCTTCGCTCGCTCCGGGGCGATGATCACCCAGCGGCCGACGATCGGATCTTTGCGCAGTTCAGGCATTCGGTACTCTCCGGTTTACCTTTAGCGCTCGCCAGGCGCGATGCGATCGCTAAACGTAAATAAATCACACATCCCACATTCGACTTTCAAAATCCGCGCCGGGCCGCTCGAACGCAATGTTCCCGACCCGCGGCGCACGATCACGGCTCTGCTGATTCTCCATCAGTTCAACGTAAAACTGCACGTGCTGTTTTTCCGCGGCGCCGATCAAGTCGAACGGTATCGAACATTCGGCAATCCGGTCGATGCCGATCGCGATTCTTCCGGCCGCGTCGATCGGTTCGCCACGCGCATACCAAGTGCAGTTTTGCATCGCCTTGCCGGGATGAAAGATGCGCAATTCGCAGGGTGTTGGCTCCTCGAACGCGATGCGCAGTACGTCGAAAACCTGCAAGGCAAGCCTGGCCACCTGGTCAAAATCGATGCGCACAAAGAACTGGCTGCGACCAAATCCGAAGTAGATGTCGCTGAAGGATCCCGGCGTGTTCGAGCCCATCGTGCCGCGCTCGCTGACGCAGCGGTAGCGCCCGGCGTTGCTCCACTCGAAGAACGTCTCGCGGCCATCCACCTTGATGTCGAGATACATCATGGGCAGCGTGTGCATCAGTCGCTGCACATGTTTCTTGATCGGACGGCCTAGCTCCGCGGGAGGCTGATCGCCGAACAGCGTGTACACGTTCTGCAGGTGCTTGCGAAAGAGATAGTCGAACAGAGCATCCTGAGCGCTCGAGTGGTCATCGCCATACCACCAGAACCAGTCGCTTCCCTCGGCGATGTAGATTTCCTCAAAAGCCCTCGCGAATGGAGAGGGGGAGTGGGAGAGAGGGGGAGCGGGGGAGAGCGGACCAGGCAATTTCTCCCCATCTCCCTGTCTCCCTTTCTCCCCTTCTTTGCCCTTCAGATACTCGCGTGTCTTGTGGAGCAAGTCCCAGGCGCTATTGTCTTCCTCATGGCCGATCCAGATGGCGAAATTGTGATGAATCCAACTGCCGGCAAACAAGTGAGGAAGCGTGTCGCGCGGCGGGTTGTTCTCCAAGTACTCGCCGATCTTGACGGTGCGAATCTGTTTGTCGGTCGTGCACAGTTGATACAGACTACGAAGGAATGTCACGCCACCGTCGGCATAGTGTTCCCAGCAGTTTTCGCCGTCGAGGATGACGCTCACGAGCGCGGGTTCGTCCGCTGGTATGGCGGCGCGAATGCCATGCAGGTGGCGGACGAAGTCGTGCGCCGCGTCGGCGCCGGTCGATCGCTGATAATGGAAGCCGATCATGTCGCTGAGGGCGTGATCGCGAAAGACGATGCCGAGTTCGTGCTCTCCTTCGCGAACTTTGTAGGGACGATAGAGGTGGCTGGGGTTTCGCACGAGGCCTTGATGATCGCGGCCCACGAAGCCCTGCGTTGACTGGCTGAGGATGCCTTCGTCGGTGGCGATCCAGCGGATGCCGTGCTTGGCCAAGAGGGGGATCATCGGTTGGCAGACGCTGCCCTCCGCCGGCCACATGCCGCGCGGCGGCAGACCGAAGAACTCGGAGTGGAACTGCACGGAACGCCGAACGTGCGTTTCCGCATCGTCAAGATAGCCGCCGGTGTAGCGCGGCAGCTTCCCATCGGGCATCGCTTCCTTTGCTAGGCGCTTGTCAAATAAGAGCGGCAAGATCGGGTGATAGAACGGCGTCGTCGTCAGTTCGACCTGCCCCGATTCGGCCAGCTTGCGATGCAGTGGAATGATTTGCTTGAGGATTTCCAGATGCCGATCGAGCACGTGCTTCTTGTCATCCTCGGTGTAGTGCTTGCCCTTGTCGCGAAGGTGACGCAGGTTGGGGTCGCATTCGAAGATGAGCGGGTGAATCCAGGCGAGGTTGTAGAGCGTCTGCAAGTCGCGCAAATCGCGCTCGTTGTAACGGCGCATCGCATCGTGGGCCGAGGTCTTGCCCAGGCCGCGGCGTTGATAAAGCTCCCAGAAGCGCGGCCAGGGACGAATCATCTGGTCCGGAGCGGCCATGAAAAAATGATCAAGCAAGAACACCGCGTCGGCCTGGCTCAGTTCCTTGGCTGGAATGCGAGCGATGTCGAGGAAGTGATCGCTCGCACCTCTCTCCGTGTAGGCAGTCAGTTGCACCAGTAAGCTGGGGACGAGGTTGATCGTGCAGCGCATCTCCGGAAATTCGAGGAGATGCAGGGCCATGCCGACGTAATCCTTGACGCCGTGCAGGCGAACCCAGGGCATGGGATTCTCGCCGGTGAGATCGTCGGGGTAGTATGGCTGATGCTGATGCCAATAGAACGCCAAAGCGACTTCGGCCATTTCAAGTCCCGGTTTCCGTTTAAGCGAGCGGCAAGTCTCTTCCTCCCCTCTCCCTCCGGGAGAGGGGGGTAAATCAAGTCCTGCCGCTCGCCTTAGCGTTCGCGCGGCGCCTGGGGTGCGCTAAAGGGAGAGGGCCCGCACACGCGGCAATTCGATCATCCTTCATGATACAACAAATAACGCGCTGGCATTACGGTCGGCGACCGCCTAGAATCTCCATGCCGCGGTTGCCTTCCGAAGCAACGGGATGACGCCAATGTCGCCACAAGATCTTATCGCCGGCCTGCGCCGCTTTGATCCTGCCGCGAAGACCGAATTGCATACACGTTTTCAGGCCGATATCGAGCGACTCGTCGAGGATTTCTCGGAGCGGTACGATGTCGATTCCGATCCGAGAATTCTGGTCAGCCGGCTGTTCAAGTCAATCGAACTTTGGCTGGCGCATCAGACGCCGGCGAGTCTTCGCGGCATCGGCTGGGCGGCGTTCAACGCCAAAGTGCTGAAAAAAGTCAACAACCTCCTGACGCAGCCTTTCGAGTACGAACAGCAAAATCCCGGCGCGCTGTCGGCGACGGCCAGCCGCTTTTCGCCGCGTGGACTGTTGACTAGCGGGCGCTACGTTATTCGTTGGTTCAGTAAACCCGTCGACAAAGTGCTGGGCGATGTGTGGGATTACCAGGCCCGGCCTGACGGATCGTTGGTGCTGCTCATCGGCGATGTCACAAGCCATGGCTTGCTGGCTTCACTCGTCGCGCTGGTGATCGGTGACGTCTTTCAAGCATGCATGAAGGCACAGCGGGATCCCGTCGATTTGTGTCAGGTACACGCCGAATTGGAGCGTCGGCTTTCGCCGGTCCTGTCCCCGATGCCAGGGACGACCGTTGACGACGATTGCAATGTGCAGACGACGCTGTTGCACGTCAAGCTAAGCGACGAAGTAAAAAGCGATATGACGTTTGTCCCGGGCGAAGCGATTCGGTTTCACGTCGATGCGCCGCCGGCCGTGCCGACCTGAACCGTCGCCATTGCCGCGGATTGCCTTGGAGCTGGCATTCAAGAAGAGATCAGGAAAAAATCGGGCTCTGCCGTCAGTGCGATTCACGTAGGCCTACTGGAAAACGGCGAGGCGTTGCTCGGCACCGATGGACTTTTTGACCAGCCGATCGAGCCGGGCAAGAAGAACCCCCGTTTGAGCGCTATCCTCGAAAATGAGGTCCCACGTTATCCGCGCAACCGCGTACTTCTGCATCCCGTGCGAGTTCGCTTCGTCGCGGCCGTGGATTCGGCAGGCCGGCAGCATGACGATGTCTGCGTCGTGTCGGTCCGCCACACGACGGCGAACGACGACCTGATCGCTCGAGCGTTAGACGGCAATGTCGCGGCGCAAAGCGAGTTTGCCGAGCGTTTCAGGAACCTGGTCTGGAAATGGGTCGGCAAGTTTTTCGGCGCCTGGTCCTTGGAGTTTCAAGCGAATGCATTTCAGGAGGTGTTTGCACACCTCTGGGCGCAGTTGTCGAAATACGCCGGCGGAACGATACAGGCGTTCGTCGGACGCATCGTCTACAACAAGCTGTGCGATTTGGCCCGCGCTGGTAAACGCGAGGCGAACCGCGCCAAGGCGAGCGGTGGTGCTGCCGAACCGATCGATCCCGGCCCGACGCCGATACAGGAAGCCGTCGCATCGGAAACAACCCACGCGAATGAACGCCGACTGACCGCGCTGCGGGAAGCGATCGGAAAGCTGAGTGCCGACGATCAGGCCCTGCTGCAACGACATATGGCCGATGAAACGATCGAGGAAATCGCCCAATCTCAAGCAGGCAAACGCGGCTGGAGCGTGCGCAATATCAAGTATCGCCTTGTGCGAATCAAGGAATTTCTTCGCCAAAACATGACGGACGGTGATACGACGTAATATTTTTTGCACTCCCGTGAGTCCCCGGCGTCCGTAGACTTCAGCCAGTACGGAATGACCCGAAGCGCGCAGTCGATTGAGTTGAGAAGCCGTCGCTTGCGCGTCCGGCAGACCTGTCGCAAACGTCGTGACGCCATTGACTCGCGGCACCGTGACGGAGGTCCAGGTTGCCATGACTGATCAACCCGACACGCCTGGCGCATCAGGCCCGTCCGACGACCAACTCGCACGGCTCGACCGGGAGTTGCGCGCGCAGGACGAACCTGATGACGCATTGGCGTTGATTCCTGATGAACTCTTGGACGCGATGCTATCCGGCGATGCCACGCTGGTCGCGCTAGCGCGTCGGACCATCGCGCAAGAAGCGGAACGCCATTCGGGTTCGTATTTCTGCGCGACAACGCCGACGCCAACGATTATCCGGCAATGCTCATGCAGCCGTACTATTTCATGGACACGCGCTACTCGGCGCTGTGGGCGCCGGCGAAGCAGAAGGTTTGCCGGCTGGAAGACGTGGCGATGCGGCCCAAGGCGACGGCGGCGCCCAGGGCACGCGACTCCGACGCCATCACCACCGACTTCGACTGCTTGATCGACGGCGCCGGCGATTCCGAGCTGGCGAATCTCACCGATCAGCTCGTCAGCGACTTTCGAGCCGATCCCAAAGGCGCTCTTGCGGCGCTGTTTGGAGCGAAGCGGCCCGGCGAAAAAAGCGATGACGCGACCATGAAGATGCAACTCGAAGAGGATCGCGAACTTCTCGCCGGCTACCGCGTTTTTGTCCGGGCCTTCAATCTCTGGTTCGCCAACGCCATGCCGGTCGCCGTGGCCATGCTTGCCGAATCCGTCCAACTTGGCCTGCAAAACAAGCCCCCGTTCACACGAATGCATGTGCAAAATTGTCTGCCCGATATCCCTTGGCTGTGCCTGCGCTTCGCCGCTGAAATGGAGCTTCGCTGCGGAACCCGACCAAGACCTGTGCCGGGCGTTTCCGGCCACGATGGCGTTGGCCCGATGGATCTGTTGCGCGATTGGGTCGTCATCCAAAATGACGGCCGCGCACTTCTGAATCCCCAGTCGGGCCTTTCGGACTTCAAGCTGCGCGATCTGGTCCGCGATTGCATTGAGTTGGCCGAACGCTGGCAGCCGACGATTTTGCACCAGTTTCTGCAGCTCAGCCCGCAGGCGAGTTCCGTGCAGTCGATTCAGCTCACCGACGTATGTTCAATGATCGCTGGCGCGTCGAAGTTTGAGCCGGCGCGATATCCGGGCGAAGACCCGTATCGCGCGGAGCTGCGCGATCGGCAGCGCGAGAGCTTTTGGGCGTCGGCCAATCCGAAGCGTCTGCGCACGGCGTTCAAGCGCCTGCAAGCGGAAGAGAATCGCTGGCTCCTCGCCTCGCTGGTTCGTCTGAGCGGCATTGCCGAGGAAGCCGGGCGCGTCGGCATGCGCAACTGGCCCCTGCTGACCAATGCCCTGCCGGACCTGACGCGCGTGCAACTCGTGGCCAGCCTGTCCCAAGCCGAACAGGTGGAAGTATTGCTGGATCAACTGATCGGCGCCCAGCATTGCCGACGACGTGCGTAGAGGAAGTGCTGAGTGCATAGGGCTGAGTTCTGAGCAATCTTGGTGATTGCTTGACCCATCCGCCCAGCGATCTGCGACACAGCGTTCAGGACTCAGCACTTTGCACGAAATACAAAGGACGACACCATGAGAGACTGGATTCGCGACGACTTCACACTGGCCCTTGCGGAACTTGCGGGCGTGCTCGGCCGGCTCGAAGTCTTGCAAAGCAACCCTGCCGAGGGGCTGCCCGACGATGCCCTCACGGCCGAGTTGAGCAGTTGCGCCAGCGTCGTTCAGAGCAACCTCGGCTACACGCACGTCAGCGCCTGGTACGGCCAGGTCGCTCGGTTGGTCATCGCGCACGGCGTCTATCTGAACGGACGCGGGGGACACGGGCTGACCGAATGGGCCGGCCGGCTCAAACGCACGACGCAACAGTGCCTTAGCGGCCAATCGCCGGCCGACCTGACCGTGAACTACGACGCATTCAAGGAGATTCTCGATGCCCCGGTGCGCCGGATCATGACGCGCATTCTCGTTGACGCCAAGCTGATCGCCCCGCCGCGCTCAGGCCAATTTCCCTGGGCCGAGATTCTCGATGCTCAGACGATCGAGCAACTCGACTCCGAATACCGCCTTAGCTTGCCGACCGAGCAAGGCACGCTTGCCGCATTCAAAGTTCTCTTGGACCCGGACGCGTTGAACCAGATTGCCGGGCAAGCAATCTTTCCGGTTCCCGGCGTGGTGGCCTCTGCATTGGCGGAGCCAATACGGGTTGCGTTGACAAGCTTCTACGGCTGCGGCGACGACGATCTATTGCCTTGTCTGATCATCGAAGGACGGCGCGGAAAAGAAGTCCAACGGACCGCCGACGACCTGTTCGCCGCCGAACAATGCCGGCTCTACATCGCCGACCTCGTGGGCGCCGCCAGCGACGGGGCGTTGAACATCTTGAAAGAGGCGCAAAATTCCGGCGTCGCCGACCGGGCGGCTATCGATGCGCTCGTCGCTACGATGTTCGCCGTCCGCCACAACTATCGCGAAGCTGTCCAGCCGCTTCTGAGTCAATCCGATGTGGCCGACACCTACGGCAACAAGGCCAGCGATCAGTTGCTCCGCCGCATCCTCGGTATCTTAAAAGGGGAAACCGTCGACCTGGATTCGCTGGTCGCCGGCGAAAAACCGGATACGAAATCGATGTTGTCGCCGTTGGTCGCGCTGGTGCTCGAAGCGATCCAGTTCAATCCCTTCGACCGGCACGGCGACGTCGACTTGAGCGCCGCGGGTCTCAATGATCCCGATCGACGCAAAGCGCTGATTCCGGAAGGGGTCGCCAACCTGCGCCAGCCGATCACTCCGTCCGAGTTAGTCCGGCAGCTCAGCGACGCCTTGGGTGGCCCAGGCCAGTTCGACCGGGTGTAGAAAGAAATAGAGGAGCATTCATGTCTCGTTCCATGGTGTGGTGCCTGCTCATTTGCTTGTTCGCGATCTGCATACCGTCATCCGCGCACGCATCGCAAGGCGCGGCGCGGAAGCCGAACATCGTGTTCATCATGGCCGACGATCTCGGCGTGCATGATCTGGGTTGCTATGGCCGAAAGGATCAGCCGACGCCGAATCTCGATCGGCTGGCCAAGCAGGGGATGCGTTTCACGTCGGCGTACGCGGCGGCGTCGATTTGCTCGCCGACCCGCGCCGCCATCATGTCCGGGTTCGCGCCGGCTCGGCTCAAGCTCACGACGTTCCTGCCCGGTCGCCCCGACGCGGTCTCACAACTCCTATTGCACCCTGCCATCAATCAGCAACTCCCCGCAAATGTCCGCACCGTCGCCGAACTTCTACGCATGCTCGGCTATCGCACCGGATGCGTCGGCAAGTGGCATCTCGGCGGCAAGGGCGCCCTCCCTACCGATCGCGGCTTCGACTTCTTCCACGCCGGCAAGGCCCTCACCGAACCTTCCCAGATCGAGGGCGGCAAAGGCGAGTACGATCTCACCGAGAAAGCCGAGAAGTTTATCGAAGACAACAAGACGAAGCCCTTCTTCTTATACTTGTGCCACAACAATCCGCATGTGGTGCTCAACGCCAAACAAGGGTTGGTCGAGAAGCACAAGAGCGCGTTCAATCCGACCTACGCCGCCATGATCGAGACACTCGACGATTGCGTGGGCCGCGTCGTCGCCAAGATTGACGCGCTCGGACTTGGGGCAGACACGATCATCATCTTCACGTCGGACAACGGCGGCCTGCACGTTCTCGAATCGCCGCGCACGCCGGCGACGTACAATCGCCCGTTCCGCGCCGGCAAGGGATTCCTCTACGAAGGCGGCGTCCGCATTCCGCTCATCGTCCGCTGGACCGGGAGGATCAAGGGCGATTCCACGACGGATGTCCCCGTTATCAGCACCGACTGGACACCGACCTTCCTGGCGCTCGCCGGCGGAAAAGCGACGGCCACCTACGACGGCGTCAACATCGCCGACCTGTTGCTGCACGGCAGAGCGCCGCCATCGCGCGCCCTCTATTGGCATCAGCCGCACTACACCAATCAAGGCGGCCGGCCCGCAGGCGCCGTTCGCGACGGCTCGTGGAAGCTCATCGAACACTACGAGTCCGGCGCCTGCGAACTCTATGACCTCGCCAACGATCTAGGCGAAGCCAGCGACCTGGCCGCCAAGTTTCCGGCCCGCGTCGCCGAGTTGCGCGGCAAGCTCGAAAAATGGCGACGCGACGTCGGCGCTCAGGAGAACACCGCCAATCCCAAGTTCAACGCCAAGCTTCATCGCGCCTTGTACATCGATTTCGATTCCTCCCGGCTCAAGCTCGAAGCCACTGCCTCGAAGATGGCGCCGACCCTCGAGCCATGGCGCGCCGTCATGGGCCAAGTCGTCAACGCCAAAAAAACCAGCCAACCCGGCGCCGGCGCCGTTCTTCTGCACGCACGCGATGCAAAAGTTCATGGCACGAAGCTGCGCTACGAAAACCCCCCGCAAAAAGACACGCTCGGCTTCTGGGTCGAGAAAACCGACTGGGCCGAGTGGTCGTTCGATGTGCCAAACGCCGGAAAGTTCGACGTCGAGGTACTGCAAGCCTGCGGCAAAGGCAGTGGGGGATCGGAAATCGAGATTGCCATCAAGGATCAGAGGCTGACGATAAAAATCGACGAGACGGGCCATTTCCAGCGCTTCGTGCCTCGAACGATCGGTACGATGACATTCGCGTCACCGGGACGGCAAACGCTCACCGTTCGCGCCTTGACCAAACCGGGCGTCGCCGTGATGGACCTGCGACGCATCGTTCTGAAGTCGGCGTCGTGAGGTCAGAGGCCAGAGCGAACCGCGAATCTGACCTCTGG